>CAZILJ010000496.1:0-1577 GCA_964539915.1 uncultured Acidobacteriaceae bacterium
ATCGAAGATCTATCTATACGGAGAAGGTTTTAACTTCGGAGACACCGCGAATAATCAGATCGGTCCCAACGCCTCGCAGATCAATCTCTACGGCTTCGGCATTGGCACCTTCAACGACCGCATACGCGATGGAATTCGCGGCGGCAGCCCGTTCACGGATGAGCGAGTACAAGGCTTTGCCACTGGGCTCTTCACCGACCCGAGCGATTTCACCAATGGCAGCCTTTCGAACAGCGCGCAGCAGACCCAATTGCTTCAGTACTCGGACTGGATCGATGTAGGACTCACGGGAAATCTGCGCGACTATACCTTTATCGATAGCGCAAGCGCGACGGTAACTGGGGCCGAGGTGAGCTATAACGGGCAACCGACTGGATATGCCAAGAGTCCGATCGAGGCGATCAACTATGCCTCAGTTCACGACAACCAGGATCTCTTCGATGCGGTGCAGTTAAAGTCGAGCTTCAGTGACAGCATGGCCACTCGCGCCCGGAGGCAGATCATGGGCATGAGTCTGGTGACCCTGGGTCAAGGAATTCCGTTCTTCCAGGGCGGCGATGACCTGATACGTTCCAAGGACATGGACCAGAACAGCTATAACTCCGGCGATTGGTTCAACAAGATCGACTGGAGCGGCCAGACGGCAAACTGGGGCATCGGTCTTCCGATCGCCAGTCAGAACCAGGGCCAGTGGCCGATCATGACGCCTCTGCTCAGCAACCCTGCTTACACACCTCTTCCAACAAACATTGCATACAGTGCTGCGGCCTTCAGCGAACTGCTTCGTATCCGTTACAGTTCACGACTGTTCCGTATGCCGACGTTCGATGAAGTGCAACAGAACCTTACCTTCCTTAACACCGGGCCAAACCAGACGGCGGGCCTGATTGTCATGAAGCTGGATGCAAATGGGGGGCGCTACGGAATTTACAAACACATCGTGGTGCTCTTCAACGCCGCTAATGCGTCAGTGACTTTTACCGATAGCCGGTTGCAGGGATTGGCGCTGCATCTGCATCCAGTGCAGCGAAGCTCCAGCGATCCAGCGACAAGGCAATCCACGTTTGACTCGAAAGCCGCGACGGCCACAGTACCCGCGCTGACAACCGCAGTTTTTGTGGCCGAAAGCGAGTAGGCGCTTCACTCTTCTGATCTACGCTGGACCGGAAGACCTGGGGTATGGCAACGATTCGCGACAAAATGGGCCATTTGGAGAGAGAGCATGCAAAGTTGTGGGGTGGGGTAAGCTCGAAGGATGAAATGGACAGTGAAGCTGCTCGCTGAAGTGGTTGAGGGTGAACAGATTGAACACGAGATTGCCACGATTGAGCTCGCGGACGGGATCTCTCCCGCTACCGTCGGCTTGACGATCGCGGAAGGCAAAGGAATTCTGGAGAGCCTGCAGAAGGAAATCATCACGCCGCAGGTTCAACAGCATGGTGCCAGCATTCCATCGTGTCCACGATGCGCAAGGGCATATCGCACGAAGGGTGATTATCCGTCTACTCTTCGATCCGTTCAGGGTAAAGTGGGCATGCGCATTCGTCGGCTCAGAGGGTGTTCCTGCGCGGGGTCGC
>CAZILJ010000497.1:0-2676 GCA_964539915.1 uncultured Acidobacteriaceae bacterium
CTGGCGCACGATCCTGATCCGGCGACTTCCAAAGCGCTCGTCAATGCCACAAAGGATAAAGACTGGATTGTTCGAGCTGCGGCGGTTGAGGCGATCGCCCAGCGCGGAGACCCTTCCTTAGTGCCGAAAGTCCAGCTGAGATTCTCCGACAAGAATCGCAAGGTGCGTTACAGCGCCGCCGCGGCAGTCATTCGATTGAGCGCTCTCGAACCAACCAAGACCACGAAGAACGGTCGGTAGCGCTTCCGACGTGTCAGGTCGCTCATTTAGCCATGGTCAGCACGATGACACGATCGGTTTCATCGGCTCTTGCGGCCGGAACTTTCAGGATCACGCCGTTTGCGTTCTGCGTGAATTCCGCCGCAGTGTTATCAACCAGCGCACGCGCCGAAGCCACTTTAGCCGTAATTGGCGGAAGGGCCAGTAACGGAGCGCTCCAGTTCAGCACGTGAACATAAATCTTGTTATCCTTCTGCGTCGTGACTCCCCAGTCGCCGGGCGCAAGGGGTCCTCCCCGAGTGCCGTAGATCGAATCCCCATATCTTGAGAGCCATTCGCCCACGGTGTGCAGTCGCGTCGCAAATTCCGGTGAGATTTCTCCGTTGGGCATGGGGCCGATGTTCAGCAGCAGATTGGAATTGTTGCCTGCGGCCTGCACCAGCCTGCGCTCCACATCTTCGGGGCTCTTATAGTGGCTGTCGCCAATGTTGAATCCCCAGTTGTCGTTGAGCGTGTCGCAGCTCTCGAGCGGAAGTTGATTGCTCACGTACTCGGTGTTGAAGCCCGCTGTGTTCTTGCCGGGCAGGTCGCGCTCGAAGGCTTGAACGTCTTCGCCCGGCCGCGGCGTCTGATGATGATTAGGAATCACGAGCGCGGCCGGCTGTAACTGGTGAATGAGTGCGTAGGTCTTCGCCAGATGCCAGTCCGCGTCTGGCTTGTCCCACATTCCGTCGAACCAGATCCCACCGATCGGCCCGTAGTTGGTGAGCAGTTCGCGCAACTGGCCAACCATGTAGTTGTCGAGGTAGGCGCTGAAATCGCCGTGGTCTGGACGGCCGTTTTTCCAATCCGTGGCTCCGCGGGGATAGTAGTCGGGATTGTGCCAGTCCAGCTGCGAGTAATAGAAAAACAGCTTGATTCCCTGGCGGTGGGCCTCTTCCGCGAGCATCTTCAGCGGGTCCTTCCTGTATGGCGTGCGCTGCACGATATTCCAGTCCGACACTTTGGAATCGAACATGGCGAAGCCGTCGTGATGGCGTGATGTGATGGTGATGTACTTCATGCCAGCCGCTTTGGCCAGAGAGACCCAGGTCTTGGCATCGAATTTCTCGGGGTCGAAAAATGCGGGCAGGCGATTGTATTCGTCGACCGTCAGTTTGCGATTATGGAAAACCCATTCGCCGTCGCCCAGAACGCTATAGACGCCCCAGTGGATGAACATGCCGAATTTCATGTCCTGAAATTCGTGGCGCGCCTGCAGGTTTTCGGGAGTGGGCTGGTAGTCGGACTGAGCGAAGAGGTTGTGCGCGGCAAACATCGCGCAGGTTGCAACGGCAACAACTCGAGCGCAATTTGTGATCCTGGACTGTCGAATCATTTTCATGTTCGTTTTTTCCCGCCTTAGTCTAACAACTCTGGGAGTCGGGAGACGCTGCAACCGACAGTCTGTCGGTTGCAGATCGGATTTCTTTCTGCACTCCATTTTTCAGAGCCGTCAGGGGTTGGGCCATTTCAGTTCCGGATTGAGAGTGGCGTGAACGATTTCAAGCTCCGGACGCTGATACTGCATCGCAGCTCTAACATCCTTGCGCCCCATTGTCTTCATCATTGGCGCCAGGTTCGGCCGTGTTCGTCAGGATCCGCCTGCCGCAGTCGTGCCGGCAGCAATACAGCACCGCGTCCTCAGGAAGACCGGCCTTCGCACGTGCCTCGCGAAACGATCGTCCCACATCCGTGAGGTGGCCGCAGTTCGATCGCTTGGATGGAAGCAGCCATCCTTCACCGTCTCCACCGGCTCGCGCACCCCATCGCACACGCGATCGCTCATGGGAATCATCTTTCTACCTTCAGCCGTCTTGCTGTCCGGCACAAAGATGATTCGGTTACTCGGTGAACATCGTTTGTTTTCTCAGATCAGCAACAATTGGGCGGGCCGCCCCCTGGAGCGCTATAACCTCCAGACCGTCCTCAACTACATTCGTACAACCGAAACGGCAAAGGGACTTAGAGTCAATACTCGTCTGCTGCGAAAACATTACGAAAAAGGCGAGGGGCTTGCCGACCAGCAAATACGGGAGCTTGTGCTGACCAACCACACTCCACTCCCCGCGTGGAACTACAGTTTGACTCCCGCAACGATGTGAAGTTGTTTTTGCGCAATCCCTTAGCGGCCTTGATTTGCTGGAGACGGACAATAACCATTTACCGATAACGTTTAAGACTGGATTCCCGTACAGTACCCCCAAAACGGGTAGAAGGTAAATTAAGGTAAATATGGTCGAGCGACCGGTCGATATCACTTCTTGCTTTTCCTGACGATCAAATTGTCGACTGCGGAATTCGTTGAACGCGGATAAAGATATCATTCGCGGTTCGCCATCACGGGCGCGCTGCGCGCTGTGGCGAGCCCGCCAGGCCACCAGGCCACCAGTTCCAATCGCCTGCAATGCGAAGGAG
>CAZILJ010000498.1:0-3633 GCA_964539915.1 uncultured Acidobacteriaceae bacterium
ATGCGGATCGTTCTTTGCTCGCACCTTTTGCGCGATGTTGAGGACACCTGTGACGAGGTTCTGATCCTCAAACAGGGGCGAATCGCGCATTATTCAAATCTGGACGAAGAGCGGCGCGCGAATAAGAGATTCTTGGAACTGGAGACTTACGGTGCCAATGGCGACTTCACGGAGGCAATCGAGAAGCTCGGCTGCGAGTGCGCTGTCACCGCGAATCGGCTGAAGATGATTTTGGCGGATGGAGTCGAGACCCGCGACATTTTTCGGCTGGCGGCGGAGCGACAGGTTCGCATCCGGCGGATGAACTTCCGTCGCGATTCGCTGGAAGACATTTTCCTGAAGGCCATGGAGTGAGCTGAGGGGCGCGATTCGAGGAGCGAGCAAAGATGGCGATTTACCGGCGTAATTACAAGCCATATTCGGGAGCGTTGACTCCATCCTGGTCGCGCTGTTTCGTTCTGTTTCGCTACTCCAGACGAAACCTTTTCCGATCGAAGTTTCTTACTGCATTGTTTGTGGTCTGCTTCTTTTTTCCAGTGTTGTGCCTGCTTCTGATCTACCTCGCTCATAGTGCAAGCTTTCTTCAGCAGATCGGTGTACCCAGCCAGATCCTCTCGATCGACAACAAGTTCTTCTTCAACTTCATGAGCGTGCAGGGAGTGTTTGCGTTTCTCCTGACGGCGTTTGCGGGGCCCGGCCTGATTTCACCGGATCTTGCCAATGGGGCTCTTCCCTTATATTTTTGCCGGCCGTTTTCGCGAGCCGAGTACGTGCTGGGCAAATCTTCTGTGCTTGCAATTCTGCTTTCGCAAATCACCTGGATCCCGGGATTAATTCTGTTCGGCATGCAGGCAAGTCTTATGGGTCCGAGCTGGACCTGGAATAACCTTTGGCTTGCTGCCAGTATCGTGCTTTCTTCGCTGATCTGGATTGCAATTCTCTCTCTGCTTGCCATGGCCCTCTCGGCCTGGGTGAAATGGAGGATCGTCGCCGGCGCCTTACTTCTTGCCGTGATGTTCTTCGGAGCCGGCTTCGCTCAAGCCATCAACGCGGTGCTGCGAACCGAGTCGGGACATTTTTTCAACGTTGCCTATCTGATGGGAACCGTGTGGAACGCGCTGTTCCGAGTGGATACCGAACACGCGATTCCAGTCGCCCAGGCGTGGAGCGCACTCCTGGTGTATTGCGCCATCTGCCTCGCTCTGCTCATGCGCAAAGTGCGCGCCTATGAGGTCATCCGGTGAACGATCGCATCGTCTTCGAGGACGTGTCGAAGTTTTATGGAGAAATCCTGGGTGTGAATCGAGTCAATCTCTCGATTCCGCCAGGCATTACGAGTCTGGTAGGTCCCAACGGGTCGGGCAAGACTACGCTGATGAACCTGATGACCGGGTTGGTGAAGCCCACGCGCGGGCGGATTCAGGTTCTCGACTGCAAGACGGACGATCCGGAAAACCTCTTCAAAATGCTGGGCTATTCCACACAATTTGATGCGTTTCCGAAAGGCCTGACGGGTTTTCAGTTTCTTTATTCCTATTTGCGTCTTGCCGGCCGTGACTCCCGGACTGCTGAACAAATGGCTTGGCGTGCCATCGAGCGCGTGAATCTCGTGGAGGCCGCCGAGCGAAACGTTGCCGGTTACAGCAAAGGGATGCGCCAACGCATACGACTCGCGCAGGCGCTATCTCATGATCCTAAGGTGCTGGTACTCGACGAACCGCTGAACGGACTCGATCCGCTGGCCCGGGCCGAGATGATTGCGCTGTTCCGGTCGGCAGCGGCGGAGGGGTCTTACGTAATCATTTCCAGCCACATCCTCCATGAAGTGGATGTGATTTCCGACCAGGTGATCTTACTGAGTAACGGCTACGTCGTGGCGGAAGGCCAGATCCACAACGTTCGTAGCGAGATTCAAGAGCATCCGACACAGATTCTGATCCGCTCGAGCCGGCCGCGCGAACTCGCCGCGAAAATGTTGCAGTACGAGCACACGATCGAAGTCTCGATTCACAAGGATGAGCACGGTCTGTTGCTGAAAACGCGGGACGCCGACCGCTTCTACCTGGCGCTGAACGATCTGGCCGTGAGCGGCATCGACATCGAATCGATTGCGCCTGCAGACGACGATGTCCTCTCCGTTTACGAATATCTGATCGGGACCGAAGAGGCAGTGCGATGAAAAGAATCTGGTGGGAACAGATCAAGGCAGTGATCCGGCTGGAGCTGAGGAAAACCTTTTTCGCAAAGCGAGGTCTGTGGATCTACGTGGTGGCCGCTCTGCCCGTTCTGCTCTTCATCGCGTATGCCATTGCAACCTCGAACCAGCAGCATCGAAGCGCGAGCGTAGCCGCGCAGGGCAACAGGTCGCTGACCTATCAGGATCTTCTGGCAGTCAAGACTGGCATGAACAGCGAGGAAGTGATCGCAATCCTGGGAAAGCCACCGCTCAATTTTCATTGGACTGAAAATCGGCGCAATGGGCCGGACGCGACGGTGGATGTCCAACGCGAGGATTATCACTACTCCGATGGCCAGAACGATCTGTTCGTGGGGTTGGCGGACGGGAAGGTCGAGAGCATCCATATCAGCAATGGCTTCAATCCGGGCCAGGACTCGGTCATGTTTGCCGGAGTCTTCCAATTCTTTTTTTTGCGGCTCGCGGTCTTTTTTGGATGTCTCGGAATTTTCATGAATCTGTTCCGAGGCGAGATCCTCGACCGGAGTCTGCACTTCTATTTTCTGGCGCCGATAAGGCGTGAGGTCCTCATGGTGGGAAAGTTTCTCGCCGGCCTCCTCGCCACCTGCACCATCTTTGTCACCAGCGAACTGCTGCAAACCAGTGCTTTTCTCTGGCACTTCTCCGCCAGGCAGTCCGATGTGTACCTCTATCACAATCATGGCCTTGAGCATGCCGCGATCTACGTGGGAGTGACGGTGCTGGCCTGCATTGGCTATGGAGCGTTCTTCATGGTGGCTGGCATGTTGTTTCGGAACCCCATCATCCCGGCAGCAGTGATATTGATCTGGGAAGGCATCAACCCGTTCTTGCCCACGCTACTCAAGCAGTTCAGCGTAATCTATTATTTGAAATCACTATGTCCGGTCGACATTCCGAGCGCCCCGGGAACTCCGCCCGTGCTTGCCTTGTTGATTTCCAACTCCGATCCCGTCGCGGCTCCGGTCGCTGTGCTTGGAATCCTCGGCGTCGCCTTGATCGCCCTCTATGTCTCCAGCATTCAAGTCAGGCGCATGGAAATTAACTACACGACCGAATAAGGCTCCAGAGTCTCATCCCAGCCCGTCCGCCGCAACTACCTGGCCCTCGCAGGTAGCCGGCGCTTCGCGACCTACTCTCCTGTTTTATCTGCTCACCGCCTCCTCCTGCTGCAAGGCCTCTTCGATCTCGTTAAATTCCTGAGATGACAGCCGGAACGTTGCAGCGCCGATCACGCCCGAAACCTGCTTCGGGTTACGCATGCCCACGATGGCGCCAGTCACTCGGGTGTTGTGCAACGTCCAGGCGATAGCAACCTCCCCAGCTGTCCGGCCATGCTCTCCTCCGACTTCTCTCAGCAGTTCCACTAAGCGGAGGTTTTTGGAGAGGAGAGGCTCGCGGAAGTTCGGGTTCTGCAG
>CAZILJ010000499.1:0-2404 GCA_964539915.1 uncultured Acidobacteriaceae bacterium
TATAACCTCATGTTAACTTGAGGTAAAGAGGAATCTTTGAAGCACTCGACTGCTGAAAAAAGCGCTCGTGCACTCGCTGTGGGGCAGGTGGCGGAACGTGCTGGCGTTTCAATTGCAACGCTGCATTTCTACGAATCGAAAGGTTTGATCGACAGTTGGCGCAATTCCGGAAACCAGCGTCGGTACAGTCGCGAGGTTCTGCGCCGGATAGCGGTCATTCGAGTGGCGCAGCGAACCGGTCTTTCCTTGAAAGTTATCAAGGAAGCGCTATCGTTGTTACCGGCGGGACGTGCCCCTTCCGCGGAAGATTGGAAAAGGTTGTCGAAGAGCTGGCGGGGTGAGCTCGAAGACCGAATACAGCGACTGACCGGGTTACGCGATCAACTTGAATGCTGTATCGGCTGCGGCTGCCTTTCTCTCGAAGTCTGCCCGCTGCGGAATCCTCGGGACGTTCTTGCGAAACAGGGCCCCGGCCCTAGATTGCTCGATCCCGATTGCTCAGGAGGCTCGGATACAAAGTCGCGGACGAAGAAGAAAAAGGCTCGGTTTGCATCGTAACGCGGGCTGGCTCCTCATTAAAGAACGCGCAATAAATCGGTGCAACGATCGGCGGCCACATGGATGTTATCCAGAAACGGCGTTCGGGGACATCTCGCGAGCTCCAACTTGCGCCAGCCACATTCCCCAGAACTCGACGGGGGAAACTGCGCGGACAAAACTGCGCGGAACTGCGCGGAATAGATTGACAAGCCGGATGGAGCCGGATACAGTTGCGGCAGTGCGCCAACAGGGCGTCTCCAACCCGCGGCAAGGGAAGCATCCCACCTGTTTTCGTTTTTAGTGACCAGTTACCTTCTTTCAGCCTGGTATCAGCGGGACACCGGCAAACATGAAAGGAGGTCTTGTGACCCCATCGAAGTCTTTACCCTCTCACTCATCCTTTGAATCCATCCGGAAACGGGCAAAGAAACTGGCGCGTCAAATCGGCGCCGGCGAGCCCGATGCTCTGGCCCGTGTCCACGCCCAACTGCTCAACCCGACACCTCCTCTATCGCTGCGAGACGCCCAGCTTGTGCTCGCCCGGGAATACGGGTTCGCAGGCTGGCAGGACCTTCGCGCCGCAGCCCTCCGCCTCGAAGGCAAGGGTCTGGAGTGGGCCGTCGCCGAGGCGGAGCGCGCCATCCATGACAACAACCTCGACCGATTAAGAGAACTGGTTCAGAAGTATCCTGCGCTTCTATCATGGCGTGGAGATTCCCGAGAATCGTTACTTGGGTTTGCCACCGGCTCGTTTGGTGACAGCGGCGATCCTTACCGGGAAAAGATGTTCACCCGCATCGAGTGCGCCGAGTTTCTCCTGGATGCGGGCGCTACAGTAGAGCCTTCGATATGGGAAGGCGCAATAAACGCCCGCGCCAAGGGATTGTTGCAGCTTCTTTTGCGGAAGGGTCTTCTGCCGCGCACGCTCTATGTCCTCGCGGCGCTGGGTGACAACAACGGCGTTCGCGATTTTCTTGAATTAACACGGACCCGCCCCGGCGGCGATGCCGCCGCCGTCACCCAAGCGTTGCTTTGTGCCTGCCGTTTTCTGCATAAATCAGTCGCCGCTCTCCTTCTCAACCATTGCATCGAGCTCGACCCCGCTCTCGGCGAGCGAGTGGAGAAATGGCGTGGACGAAGCGGCTTCATCGACTACTTGGCCGAACATCCAGTGGTGCACGGAAGTCCCTGGCAGACGGTCGTTATGAATGAACTGGAAGCGGCGACGCATAAGAGTGACCTCGAAGAGTTCAACCGGTGGCTACAGCGAGAACCTGATCTGCTCAGCGAATCCAATGTCGGGCTGCTGGTGGGTTTGTTGGAGAATGCGGCGTACAACAATCGGGGACCTTTCATCGGTCGACTGATAGAGCTCAGTCCCGCGCTAAGGGTCAAGCGCCCACCTTCGTCCGCGCTGGAATTCGCGCTGGAGTATGGGAACGCGCATCTCATCCCTCTATTGACTCAGATTTGGCCGCTGCCCGACGATCTCCCTCACGCGGCCGGCGTAGGGCACTTCGCGCGAGTCAGGGGTTGGTTCGATGAAGCTGGCCGGCCGAGGCTCGGGAGCCTCAGTCAGCATCACCCGGCCAACCATCCTTCCTGGCTCCGGAATCTTCATTGGATGCCCCCCAACGCCCAGCACGTCCTGGACGTCGCATTGGCATGGGCGTGCATGAATCGCCAGTTCGAGATTGCGGATTTTCTGCTGGGGCACGGAGCCAACATCAATACGGACTGGAGCACGCACGAGCCGGCCAGCATCCTGCATGAGTGCGCCGTCCACGCGAACTACGAAGCAGCGCAGTTTCTCATTGACCGCGGCATCGATATGACAATTCACGATTATCGCTGGAACGCGACC
>CAZILJ010000500.1:0-3034 GCA_964539915.1 uncultured Acidobacteriaceae bacterium
CATCGATGCGGCGCGGAAGGCATACATGCCTGCTGCGCGGTATTGATCGAGGGAATGAATGTCGCCAATGGCGCCCGGAGCCAGCTCTGCCAGCCGCGTATCCAGCCGGTGGCGCACTGCTTCGACTTCTCCACGAACGTGCACCAGCACGGCGGCACTCGTCGCCGAAGTCGTCGGCAGATATATCAGGGCGGGATCCTTGCCCCACGGGATGCAGCAGGTAACGATGTCGGCCGCGACGCCAATGACTCGGACGTCTCGGGCCGGCTTTCCCGAGAGGTGAAAGATCTGACCAACGGCATCCCGTCCCGCGAAAAGGCTTTGAGCCGCACCCGCACTGAGAATCGCGACCGGCGTTTCCGATGCCGACTCTTGCTTCGTGAAATTCCGGCCACGCAGAATCGGAATTCCGAGAATTCCAAAATACTCCGGCGAGACCTCGTTGTACGCCGTGCTGATCGCTGGACCATCGTCCGCGCGGATGGTCATCGTTCGCACTGCCCCATTAAGGGGAATTGCGGAAGCAGCCGCTATCGTGTCCACCTCAGGATCAGAGGCCAGAGCGTCTAGCACCTGCCTCCGGCTGTTCGCAGCAACCTCCATCGCGATCACGTTCTTGGTTCTGAAACCGATATCGAATGCGCTCATCGCCATGGTCGTGCGAACCAGTACGCCACATGCGACCAGCAAGAGTGTGCAGACAGTGACCTGCGCGATGACCAGTGCATTGCGAGCCCGCACAGGGCGGAGATCCGAAGTCACTTCGCCGCGCACCGACGATATGACATTGGCGCGAGTGGCCTGGAATGCGGGCGCGAGACCGAAGAGCAACGCCGAGGCCAGAGTAGCGAAGACCATGAACGCGATCACTCGCCAGTCGACGGGACGAGGCACGTCGTGGATCAATTCGAGCATGTCCTTCGGAACGGTTGCGAACATTACCCGGATGGATGCGTCGATCGTAACGCGCGAAATGATGAACCCCAGGATGGCCGCCGGTATAGATAGGAGAATGCTTTCGGTAAGAAGTTGGCGAATCAAGCGCCGGCGGAGAGCGCCGAGAGAGAGCCGTATTCCGATCTCGCGTTGCCGAGCGACAGCACGAGCGAGCATCATGCTGGCCACGTTCGTACATGCCAATACCAGTACAAGGGTGAAAGCGATCACCAGGGGGCTAAACACGATCAGAAGTTCAGGCGTCAGCGGAATCGAAGTCGCCTTCGAACGCAAGAGAATCCCTGCAGCTTTGCGATCCTCCGGCAGTTGAGCGGTAATCCGCCGGGACCAGGCAGTCAGAATCGGTTTGGCACCGGACACACTCTGTCCACGGCGGAGTCGGCCGACGATTTCGAGACGCTCAGGATGGTCAACGCCGAACAAGTCAGAGCCATCCTGCAGCCGGTCAGCCATGGTGACGGGAGCCCAGAAATCGCGCGGCACTTCACTGATATCTTGAAATCCCTTCCGCGCCACGCCAACCACTTCCATAGGAAAGCCGCGGACCATGAGTTTCATCCCGATTATGTCGGCCCGGCCTCCGAACGTGCTTTGCCACGCTTGGTAACTGAGAACGAGCACTGCTTCGCGCCCGGGCGCGCTAGCATCTTCAGGGAGCAGGGGGCGGCCTAACTCGGAAGTGACGCCGAGCATTTGAAAGTAGTTCCCCGTGACCAGTTGTCCCTGAAAAGCATGTCCGTCTATGCGGGTGTAGATATATTGGACGGCCGCGACCTCGGAGAACGCGAGGTTGTCTTTCTCAAATTGCTTGTATTCAGCCCAGGAGAACGCATGACCGGCGCCTTGACGGTCGGTCCACGTGAAGCCGTAGAGGCTGTAAGGGTCGCGTATCGAGATAGGCCGAAGCACATACGCGTTGAAGAGCGTAAAGAGCGCCAGATTGAGTCCGAGGCCAAGGGCGATCGTTCCCGCAACGGTAAGCACGAACCCCGGGTTGCGCCAAAAACTCCTGAGCGCATATCGAATGTCTTGCAACGCGGTCTCGAAAATATCGATCCCGCGCACGCCCCGACAATCTTCCTTCACCGATCCGACTCGGCCGAAGTCGAGACGGGCGAGGCGGGCAGCATCCTCCTCGGAGTGTCCGGCTTCGAGGTGCTTGCGGTGTGCCATGGCCAAGTGGAACTCGACCTCATCCTCTAGTTCCTCTTCCACGCGCGCGCGGAACATCAGTGCACGCAGACGCAAAAAGAGATCACTCAGGGTCATGGCATGTTCCCTCAGGCCAGTTCCAGCACTTTACCGATGGCACCGGCCACCCGCGTCCAGTCATCGGCCTCTTGCTGGAGTTGCTTTCGCCCAGGAGCCGTCAATCGGTAAAAGCGGGCACGACGCCCCAGTTCGGAGATTCCCCACTGGGCCTTGATCCAACCCTGATGTTCGAGGCGATGAAGCGCCGGATACAACGAACCTTGGTTCGCCTGGAGCACGTTCTCCGATACCTGGCGGATTCTCTCGGAAATCGCCCACCCATGCATGGCATCGGCTGACTGCAACGTCCGGAGAATGAGTAGGTCCAGGGTCCCCTGCAGAAGATCGAGGCGAGACGGCTTTCTCATTGGTGTCGTTCCTCTACACCAACAAATAACGCGGCTTTTGTCGAATGTCAACACCAAAGATTGGTTGGGCGCCAGATTGCGCAGTCAGCTCTGCGGGACGTGTTCGCAGTGGACATCATCCTTGGAGACTCAGCTTAAGCAAGCGAGGCGGCAAATCGACCAAGCGTTCGATCCATTAGCTGAGTGGATGAGGATAACTGGCACATGATCGCCAGTTCACTCATCGGGGTCATTGAGCGTTAGCCCCGTTCTTGACGGTTACCTTTGAATGGTGTGATTTTTGTAGCTATAGTTGCGGTGGATAGCCGCGATGCGAAAACTACGAGCGCACTATCAATGGCTTCAGATAGCATTCGCCGTGGCTTGGATTGGCGTGCTTTCTCTGTACTGGATACGTATAAAAATGGGCGCGACATTTCAATCTCTTTTGGCAGCCGGACTAGCACAGCCATTTCCGC
>CAZILJ010000501.1:0-2543 GCA_964539915.1 uncultured Acidobacteriaceae bacterium
GGATGCGAGTGGAAACTTCATCAACTCGAATCCGAATCTCGTTCTAAACACCAAAGCGTTCGTAAGGACACCGGATTTCGGTTTTAGCAATGCACCGTTCATTTTTCCCAACGTGCGGAATCCAGGGAGCTTCTTCACCGATGCAACATTGCTGAAGAAATTCCCCCTGTCTGCTGAAGGATCACGATACTTCGAGATTCGCCTGGAGGCGCAGAACATCTTTAACCACGCTAATTACAACCAGATGGACAACAATATGAGTAACGCCACCTTCGGCGGAATTCTCGGCAAAACCGGGCAGCGCATCATGCAGGTTGGTGCGCGCCTCTTCTTCTGATTTCGTGGCAATTAGATAGTGCGGAGCCGGTCGTGGTATCGAGGCAGGCTCCGTGTTTCCCCGGAGTTCTGTCTTCATGTCGAGTACAACTCGTATCATTTCTATCAGCTTGCACTGCCTCTTGTGGAGCGTCAGCGTGCTCGGCCAGACAAGCGCCCGGCTGCAGACCTCCGATACAGAGTTGGCTTTCGAAGCAGGCCCCACCGCTCCGCGGTTGACAGGCCTGAAAGTTCCCACGCAGGTTGCATGGGAGAATCGAGCTTCCGAAGCTTTGATCGCGTCGGTGGAAATCTCAACAAAACAGACCCCTGTGCATTGGATCTTTAATCGCGAGGCCAGCCAGCTCGATGAAGGCAGGATCGCTTTCGTCTACGACAGCGCCGCACCTCATCTACGCCTTACATGGGAATGGCGTACCCGCCAAAACTACGGCCCGCTCGAGCATCAAATTCGAATCGCGAACCTCGACTCTCAGGAAATCTGGATTCCGATGCAGGACAGCCTCGCCTTCAATTGGCAAATCGATCCGCAGTCGTCATTGGAACATCTCTTCGTCGAGAAGGGAGCGAACACGCCGTCGCCGGTAGGCACTCATCAGGTCGCGCTTGCCGAGGGCTACCACTGGACTGGCACGTCCAGCACGTACGGCGATCTCAGCGACAGCGAGCCGCGCGAAATTATTCCGTGGACTCTGGTCCAGCGAAAGGATGCGGCACAAACGGGATGGTACGCAGGTATCGAGTTCAGCGGCCGCACTCGCATCTCACTGGCACGAGAAAAAGATTCGCTGCAGGGGGCAATGGGACTGAACCCGGATCCCAGTCCGTTCCGCACTCGGCTCATGCCTGGCGAAGTCTTTGAGACTCCGGTGGTGTTCCTGGGTGGTTTCCGCGACGGTTCCGATGGAGCCGGAAATGTCCTGCGCCGCTGGGTTCGCTCGGTTCTTGGCAATCCCGAAACCTGGAAGGATCCGAACTACCCGCTGGTGGTCAATAACAGTTGGGGCGGCGGCATGGATGTCAATGAGGAGATCGCGTTGCGCATGATTCGCGACTCCGCCGACCTGGGCGTCGATATGTTTCACGTCGACGCCGGCTGGTTCCGCGAAGTAGGCGATTGGCATCCCAATCCGAAGAAGTTTCCCCATGGGCTTGCTGTCATTGCCGACGACGCGCACAAACACGGCTTGAAATTCGGACTATGGGTGGACTGGACGCAAGCCGGCTTGTCGACCGAAGCTGGAGCCCTGAATGCTCGCGATCCCAAAGTTCGCGACTGGATGGTGACCGATATTCCCGCTGACTGGAAGCCTGAGCCCTTTAAGGGTCAAACGATCGATCTGGGAGTTCCGGAAGCGAAGCTGTGGGCGGAGCACGAAGTCGAGCGAATTGTCACGGACTACCACCTCGACATGCTGGAGCACGATGGCTATCTCGTCGCGCACGGATGCGATCGCAGCGACCATCCTCATGCCGCTCCCGACCCGTTGAACAAATGCATTTACAAATCATGGGGAGCGTACTGGGTGGACAGCTCAAACTCCACGGATGTCAGCTACCACTCGGTCCGCGCTTACTACGATATTTACTCCAAGCTGCGCAAGGATCATCCGGGCCTTTTGTTTGAGATGTGCAACGACGGCGGGCGGATGGTTGATTTCGGCAGCGCCTCGCACGGCGATTATTTTTCGATCACCGACACTTATGACCCCCTGTCAAACCGGCGGGCGTTTTACGACACCAGTCATGTGTTGCCGGCGGCGATGCTGGAGGCTTATGTCGAGAAATGGCCGACGCCTGGCATCGAAAACTTCCGCTACATGCTGCGCAGCGGCATGATGGGATGGCTGACCATCATGACGGACACGAACGCGTGGTCCGCCGAACAACACGCCGAGGCGAAGCAGGAAATCGATCTCTATAAGAAAGAGCTTCGCGCATTGATTCGCGATGCCAGCTTGTATCATGTCTCACCCCGGCCCGACGGTGTGCACTGGGACGGCATCGAATATTGGGATCACGAACGGCAGCGGGGTGTGATTTATGCATTTCGTGGAACCGTGAAAGAAGAGAACGTGCACTCGTTTCCGTTGAAGGGCCTCCAGCCTTCAGTCCACTATCGGCTCCGATTCCATGATCACAGCGCTCCAGATCGCAGCGTCACGGGTCGAGAGCTCACGGAGCGGGGACTCAAGGTCGATCTCAAT
>CAZILJ010000502.1:0-1785 GCA_964539915.1 uncultured Acidobacteriaceae bacterium
GCCTTCGTGCTGCAGTTGCCAGAGCACAAGCTGCGTGTGATTGCGCCCGATGTGGGCGGTGGCTTTGGCACCAAGGGCTCGCTCTATGCCGAGCAGGCGCTGGTGCTCTGGCTCGCGGGCAAGCTCGGTCGCCCGATCAAATGGACCGCCGAGCGCAACGAGATCTTTTTGACCGACAACCAGGCGCGCGACCATCTCACCAAGGCAGAGCTCGCTCTCGATAAGGACGGCAAATTCCTCGCCATGCGGGTCGCCACGCTGGCCAATCTCGGCGCCTATCTCGGCAGCTTCGCTCCGGCAATTCCGACCTGGTGCTACGGCACCTTACTCGCCGGCAATTACGCGACGCCCGCTGTCTATGTAGAGGTCAGGGGCGTTTTCACCAACACAGCGCCGGTCGACGCTTATCGCGGCGCTGGGCGGCCAGAGGCCTGTTACGTGGTGGAGCGCCTCGTCGACCGCGCCGCGCGTGAGATGAAGCTCGACCCGGTGGCACTGCGCCGGCGCAACTTCGTCCCCAACGACGCGTATCCCTATACGACGCCTGTTGCGCTTACCTATGACAGCGGCGACTACTTCAAGACGCTCGACATGGCGGTGAACGCGGCCGATTACGCCGGCTTCGAGCGGCGGCGTCAGGAGGCGGCAGAACGCGGCAAGCTGCGCGGCATCGGCATCTGCACCTATATCGAGGCCTGCGCCATGGCACCCTCGGTGATGGCGGGCCAACTCGGCGCCCGCGCCGGCTTCTACGAGTCGGCCGAAGTGCGCGCGCACCCGACCGGCAGCATCACCGTCTTCACCGGCTCGCACAGCCACGGCCAAGGCCACGAGACTACCTTCGCCCAGCTCGTGGTCGATCGCTTCGGCCTCCCCCTCGAGATGGTCGACATCGTTCACGGCGACACTGGCAAGGTGCCCTTCGGCATGGGGACCTACGCGTCGCGCTCGCTTGCGGTGGGCGGTACCGCGCTGGTCAAGGCCATGGACAAGATCGTCGCCAAAGGCAAGAAGATCGCCGCCCATCTGCTCGAGGCTGCTGAGGCCGATGTCGAGTTCGCCGACGGCAAATTCTCCGTCGCCGGCACGGACCGCGCCGTGCCTTTCGCTGAGGTGGCCTTCGCCGCCTATGTCCCGCACAATTATCCCATCGACACGGTGGAGCCCGGCCTCGACGAGACCGCTTTCTACGATCCCATCAACTTCACCTATCCCGCCGGGGCCTATATCGCCGAGATAGAAGTCGATCGCGAAACCGGCACGGTCGAGCTTGTCAACTTCACCGGCGCCGACGACTTCGGCCGCATCATCAACCCGCTGATCGTCGAGGGCCAGGTCCATGGCGCGCTTGTCCAGGGCATCGGCCAGGCACTCTACGAGAATGCGGTCTCTGACGACGAGAGCGGCCAGCTCAAGCCGGGCTCGTTCATGGACTATTGCATGCCGCGTGCCGACAATTTCATTCCTTTCAAGCTCGAGACCAACACCACGCTCTGCGCGCACAATCCGCTGGGCGCCAAGGGCTGCGGCGAGGCCGGCACCATCGGCGCGCCGGCGGCGATCATGAACGCGGTGGTGGATGCGTTGGCGCCACTCGGCATCGTCGATATCGATATGCCTGCCACCTCGGAGCGCGTGTGGCGCGCCATGGCCAGCTGCGGCACGCATTCGTGATGTCCACGGCTAGCTTACCGAGGGCTTCGACAATTTTATCTAAAAGAAGCAAAAGCCTTGCTTGATGAGTTGTCGTCGTGAGCGCGATAGCGACAAAAGAAGTATCAGAAG
>CAZILJ010000503.1:0-6856 GCA_964539915.1 uncultured Acidobacteriaceae bacterium
CAATGAACTCCCATTGGGGCCGTTGGCTGCGCGACCCGATTTTTCTCCTGTGTTTGGCGGCAGGACTCCTGGCTTTCGTGGTGCAATCCGGTGAACTCGGCACCGCGGATACCATGCACCGCCTGCAGACGACGCACTGGCTCTGGACTTCGCAGCCGCAGGTTTTCCCGAACGAGTATCCCGAATTCGGTCTGCACGGCCGCGGAGGCCGGCTCTACAGTTGGTATGGGATCGGCCAATCGCTGCTCATGCTGCCGGCGGATCTGATGGCGACATGGGTCGCGCACTGGGACATTTTCTCCGAATACCAAGATGATCCCGGGATGCGTAGCATCGTCGTCAGTTACAGCACCAATATCCTGCTCAGCGTGCTCACGGTGCTGATCGGCTTTCGCCTGCTACGCCAGTTGCACTTCAGCGAAAACGAAGCCGTGGCTGGCGCGCTGGCGCTGCTTTTGTGCACGACGCACCTGCATTACACCCAAAACATGCAGGAGAACAATTTCATCATGCTCTTGACTCTGACGGGCTTTTCTTTTCAGTACCAGTGGCTGCGCTCGAGTAGACTGCGCGCGCTGTTGATGGGATCGGTCGCCCTGGGGTTGAACCTACTGACCCGCTTGACCACGGGCCTTGACGTGATCGCGGCTGGAGTCTTCGTGCTGGCCATTCTTTGGTTTGAACAAGTGCGCGGGCGCAATCTGTGGGAGCGTTTGCTGACCTACTGCAAGATCGCGGTTCCGGTCTACGTCTGCTTTGCGGCTGTCGAGCGGCTCTACAACTTCTACCGCTTTGGATCCTTGACCGAAACCTATCTGCCGATCTTCGCGCGGGAATCGCGGCTGCAGGATCCTACCTTACCCGCAAATTTCCCCTGGAGCACACCATTTCGCGAAGGCGTTCTGGGGGCGCTGTTCAAGCCGGAGAAATCGATCTTTTTGTTCGATCCGCTCCTAGTGCTCGCTCTCTTCCTGCTGTTGTTTTTGTGGAAGCGTCTTGCCGTCGAAGTCCGCGCCTACGCCCTGACTTCGCTGCTGCTGCTCGTCGCTTATATCAGCTTTTACGCGCGCTATACGTACTGGGCGGGCGATTTCGCCTGGGGCGACCGTTACGTATCGACCGCAGTTGAAATGTTGGCGCTGGTTGCCCTACCACTGTTGCTGCGTTATCGCGCCAGCCTCGGCCCGTGGGTATGGCGCAGCAGCATGGTTCTTATTTTCATCAGCTTCTGCATTCAAGTCGCGTCTTTAGCTTTCTGGCTGCCGCTCGAGATCTACCAGATGGAGACGCTCGGCCATCCCACATTTGTGATCGCTCTGCGCTTCAAAAACATCGTCGCCTTCGCTCTCGGCAAGATGGATGCGTGGGGACTGAATACCGACGCGATGTCGGAAGACCCATGGGATTACGTGCACATCACGACGTGGAATTTTCTGCCGTTTCTACTGCACCGGGTGGGAGCGGCGCCGGGATGGGTCGTAGAGATCGCCTTTGCAATATGGGGCGCCGCGCTGGCAGGGCTCGGCGCCGTCCTGTGGAGGCTCAAAGCAACGCTCCGCCGAGCGTTGCCGAATTGACCCGTCCGTTCTCCTCGACCAAACGCTCCCGACGACGGCACAGGCATGCCCTTGTCGGAACCGAAAGGCGCGAAACCTCTGCTGCGCCCTCACAATGACAGGCGTTGGATCGCTACATCAATCCGCAACCGAACTGAATTCGGATTCTCCTAGTGCCGCTCGCATCCGTCGCCGTCGTCCACCGCGGTTAGCAAGCCATTGGCGGCGCGAATGCTGCGGCTGTAGCACGTCCCTTCGGAGTTCGTATAGAAATACTTTTCCTTGCTGCTCTGTCCCTGAGTTCCCGTCAGATTGAACGATGAGTCGAACAGCAGCGTGTCTTGCGGCGTGGCGCTCTCGGAAAGGAAACTGAATCTCACCGGATGATCGCCGATGGTAGCCAGTTCCTCGCGGGTCAATTGCTGGTTGACGCTCGTCGTCTGGCTAAAGGTGCCATCCGGATTGGCAACAAACGAAAAATTCAGGAGCAAAGGATAGTCGGCATGCACAAACGTATTTTCTTCCCGACCCTCACCGTGACGACTGGTTAAGGAGGAGATAGTCGTTTTCTGGTTGACGTTCTGAATATCCGGCAAGCCAGTTGGCGACGAGGCATTGACGTCGAAAGTCTGGACACTGGAAAAATCAATGTTCTGCCGGATTTCAGTTCGCACTTCACCGTGAGAAGTCTTGACGAACCCCGCAATCTCGAACTGCCTTGAGGACGTGACGGCAACTGTGCCAGTGACGGAACCATCCGGTGCAGGGGAGAGATTCAGGGTCACGCTCGGTTGGGGAGTGCCGATTGTATTTTCTGTAACCTTGCCCGTGACTTCGGTCGAAGCTGGGTCGAGGTAAAGCAGCAGAGCGCCGGCGGTCGCCCAGAAGTTTCCGTTATTGAAAACACTGAACCCTACCTGGTGCTGATTCCCGTCACTGAGCACGCCGGCAAATGGCGTCAGGTCGACGCGGTAGGGAGAGAAATTGAGCGTCTCCACGCCGGGGATCGGCCGCCAGAGGTAGGGATCGATCCCTCCGGTGTAGATCCAGGGATAGACGGGCGCAACCCCTGCGGGCTGTCCGTCAACGGTGATCTCCACTTCGCGGAAAGCGGTCGACCCGCAGGTCTCCAGTTCCGCCGTCACGCTGTTGGGAACGCAGGTGTACCAGAATTCGTCGCCGATCTGACTTTGCGCAATGACGTCGAGATACGCGCGCTCGATATTCGTGGGCGGCACAAACGTAAGCGCATTCTGATCGGAGGGCGTATTCAGATACACGCTTCCGCCGTTAGGCCCCGATGACAGGGGCAGCACGATATCTGCGGTCCGGGGAGCGGGATGATGATGTACCAAAGGATAGAACTCCAGGCTTGCGTTGGCGGAGAGGATGCTGGTATAGGTGCTGTCGACCGTGTTTCCAAGGTAGATGCTGCCAGGCTGCGGGACGGCGAACACAGAACTGTAGTCGGTGACATCGCTTTCGACATGCCACGAACGCGTAATTGTAGCCTGGGGTTCTGATGTTGTACCGAAGTACACGTTGACCCCGCCAATCCACACGTTCGCCGTGCGATCGAACTGCCGCCCGGCTGGAACGGTGATGTCAGCCTGAAATACGACCTTCTCCCATGGTCCGGGACACTCCGCTGGTGGTGTGTACTGAAATGGATTGAGGTTGAAGTTGTTGTCAAAGGTGAAATTGGAAAACAGTGGGACCGTGCACGGCTGCGTTTTCGGACGTGGCACTGCCGGATCTGCCGTAACCGTGTTGGGGGAACCAATTTGCGGCGTGCTTGGCGCCGTCCGAGTCTGCGCCGAACTGCCGAGCGCAAAGCTCACGATAGCACCGCACGCAATTAGCAGCTTGGAAACCTGCAGCGATGAAGAGGGGATCATGCGAAACTCCTGGAAGCGAAATTGAACTAAGCAGCCGTTTACAAAAGTTCCTTAGGATAAATCTGCGGAGGCGTTGCCGGCAAATCTTCTCCCGGTGGAAAGTGGAGGGGTCCAAAACCTTACCCACCTGCAGCGTTTTACAAGCCAGTGCCGCTAAGTGTATCGTGGGTCCGCCAATCCTTCATCTTCAGCCAGTTGGAGTGACTCCCATGTCGGTTTACCGAAATGCTTTGTGTCGCACCGTCTTGGCAGCTTGTTTATCTTTCAACGTTTTGGCGGCCTCCGGCCTTGCCCCGTCACCGCAGGCGGCAGAAAACAAGCCAGCGATCGAACGAGTGACGGCCGACACGCCGCGTGTAACGTCCGCGGGAGCCACTTTCACCGTCCCTGCCGGTTGGTCCATCGAAACTCGGAAAGACTTTGTCGTCCTGACGCCGCCCGAGACCGATACGCACATCGCCATCGTCGACTCTCAGCCCGCCGATGTCGCGGCCGCGGTCGCAGCTGCTTGGGCTGCCTACAAGCCGGAATCGAAACGTCCGATCAAACTGGTCACGCCGCGCCCCGCGCGCGAGGGATGGGAAGAACGCCAAGTATTTGATTACGAGACTTCGCCCAACGAGCGGGCCGCGGTACAGGCATTGGCGCTGCGGGCAGGGACGCGGTGGACGGTGCTCATCCTGGAGGGAACGGATCCAACCGTGGAGAAGCGTTCCGCCCCGATTGGACTGGTCTTTCAAAGCTTGCGTCCGAAGGACTACCACCGCGAATCGTTCGCCGGACGCACCGCGCATGCGCTGGATGCCGCGCATATCGATCAACTGAAACAGTTCGTGGAAACCTCCATGCACCAACTCGGCATCCCCGGCGTTTCGATGGCGCTCATCGATCAGGGGAGGATCGTGTACCAAGGCGGCTTTGGGGTGCGCGAACTCGGCAAGCCGGAGAGCGTGGACGAGAACACAGTGTTCATGGCGGCGTCCAACACGAAAGGAATGACGACGCTACTGCTTTCCGAGTTGGTCGACGAGAAAAAATTAAGCTGGGATGAGCCGGTCGTCGATGCTTATCCTGCTTTCAAATTGGGCGACGCGGAGACGACGAAAAAGGTTCTCGTCAAGAATCTGATCTGCGCCTGTACCGGACTACCGCGGCAGGATCTGGAATGGTTATTCGAATTCAAGAATGCCTCACCGGCAACCGAGTTGGCACTGCTCGCAACCATGCAGCCCACGAGCAAGTTCGGCGAAGTCTTTCAATACAGCAATCTGATGGCGGCCGCGGCCGGATACATTGGTGCGCATCTTGTTTATCCGAACCTGGAACTTGGCGCCGCCTATGACAAAGCCATGCAGGAGAGGATTTTCGATCCGTTGGGTATGAAGTCGACAACCTTCGATTATGCGCGCGCTCTGGCCGGCAATCACGCCACCCCGCACGGCGACGATATCGACGGCAAGCCCACGGTGGCCAGCATGGCGATCAATTATTCGATCGTGCCGGCTCGTCCCGCGGGCGCGGTCTGGACCTCGTCCGCTGACCTGATTCGTTACGTGCAAGACGAATTGATGGCGGGCAAATTGCCCGATGGCAAGCGACTGGTTTCAGCGGAGAATTTGCTGATGCGCCGCAAGCCGCAAGTTTCCCTCGGCGAAGACGCGACTTATGGCATGGGCTTGATCGTCGATCGCGCCTACGGAGTTCCAGTCGTGAGCCACGGAGGCAGCATGTCGGGCTTCAAGAGCAATCTGTATTTTCTGCCAGATTCCGGCATTGGTGCCGTGTTGCTGACGAACTCGGATAACGGCGGAATGCTGCTGGGTCCGTTCTCGCGACGTTTGCTGGAAGTCGTCTTCGACGGCAAGCCTGAGGCGGTTGCCGACGTTGCGTCCCGCGCTGCAAGCCACAAAGCAGCGCTCGCCAAAGACCGCGAACGCCTGGTTGTGCCGCCTGCGCCGGATCTGGTCGCGGGCTTGGCCAAACATTATTCCAGCAAGGAACTGGGGGACCTAGTCGTACTAGCCGACGGCGGTGTCACTACCTTCGATCTAGGCGAGTGGAAGAGCACAGTGGCCTCGCGGAAAAATGATGATGGAAGCATCTCATTCATCACCATCGATCCGGGCACCGAGGGCTTTGAATTCGTGGTGGGCGATCGCGGGGGCAAGAAGGTGCTCATCATCCGCGATGGCCAGCACGAGTATGTGTTCCATGAGACTGCCTAAGCACTGCCACCGGGAGGCTTCGCGCATAATCGTCGGTTACCGCTTCTTTTTCGTCGCCTTTGGTGGCAGCGTTTTAACGTATGCATAGCTGACTGCCAGGTGCTTCTGCAGTGCTCTGGTGTCTTTCAGCAATGCCTCGGGCACCGTCACGTATTCCTTCATCACCGTTCCGCAGGTTTCATACAAGGTCGTGTGGTACTTCTTTAGAAACTCTTCGCGCTCGCGCTGCGGAAGTCTCAGAGCCATCACCCCCGAGTGCAAGAGAGAAAACATGTGGCCATTCAACGAAGTGTAGGGATTGGCCGCGCCCTTCCGTTCGATTTTAGGATTTGTGGCGATCAGCTTGTCGTAGAGGGCAATTTTGTCGGGAGGGAGATTCGGCTGTCTCTGGGTGGCCATCGTATCTTTTGCCTCCGGCAATCGAATCCCAACTCAAACCCAAACCCCAGGCGACGGGTTCGAGATGTCAAATGTTTGTGTGCGCCAGGATCGCTCGAATGTCTTTGCTTTCCAGAATAGGCTTCGGAGCACCCTGTCTCACCACCGCGAGCATGGCTTGACCAATCTCTGCGGTAGTTAAGACATAGTTGGGAAATGTCCATCGGAGCGGCGGCAGCAGGGGTTTGCTGATGGCATAAAAAAAACGATAGAGGCGTGTCTTCGACTTCGCTCCGTGGACCGGCTCGATGATGCCCGGCCGAAACATGTACGAGGCCTTGAAAGGCAAACGCATCAGAGCATTCTCAGTCTTTCCTTTGACACGCGCCCACATCGCGCGCCCATGTTCCGAGCTGTCAGTGCCAGCGCCCGATACGTAAATGAACGTCATACCGGGATTGAGTCTGGCCAAGGCTTCAGCCACGGCGAGCGCGATTCCATAGGTCACGCGCAAATAGTCGCCTTCGTCTAAACCAGCTGCGGTTACTCCCAGGCAAAAGAAGCAGGCATCGAAGCCGGAGAGTTCGCTCTCGATCGGCGCGACATCTGCCAGGTCTTTATGAACGATTTCCCGCAGTTTCGGGTGCTTCCTGCCGGTAGCGGTGCGCCCCACGGTTTCGACGAGTTGGATATCCGGGTCCTGCAGACATTCGCGCAAAACGCCGTAGCCGACCATGCCCGTCGCTCCAAAAAGAACAACGCGCATGCCCTACTCTACCGTTACCGACTTGGCCAGATT
>CAZILJ010000504.1:0-1501 GCA_964539915.1 uncultured Acidobacteriaceae bacterium
GGAAACGACCGTGAACGGACACAGTAAAGACCTTCTCATGGACGCCCACGGTGCCATCGTGGAAGTCGAAGAGCAGGTGGACTTCGATTCGCTGCAACCGAGCGTCAAAGACGGACTCCAGGCGAAGGCCGGTACGGCCAAGATTCTCAAAGTCGAGTCCATCACCAAGAAAAACAAGCTGGTCGCCTATGAAGCGGTGGTTCAGACCCGCGGCCAGAAAAAGGAAGTCCAGGTCGATCCCGACGGCAACCCACTCGACCACGAAGAGTAGACCCATCGCAGCTTAGGAAACGAACTCGTAGAGACGTAGCTGGCTACGCCTCTACCTGCAGCATCAGGAACTCTTCCGAGCTCCTGCTGAGCGCTAAGTGCCTGCCCCCATCGGTCGTACAATTCTGCTGTCAGCCCCTGTTAAATTCTAAGAGGAGGTTCCTGTATACCGCTTCACACTGGTTCTTCCCGCTGTTTTTCTCCTAGCGCTCGCGCTTTCGGCGCAACCAGCCTCAACCTCTACACCGCAGATGACTCCGACATACGCCGCGATCCCGGTTGAAGCAACCAAACAACCGAATCCGGTCAAGGCCACGCCCGAGTCGATAGCTCGCGCCCAAAAATGGTGGACGCTCGATTGCGCCATGGGCCACGGCAAAGGCGAAACCGCCAAGGACATGAACCTCGCGATTGCCGACTTCACCGATCCGGCCACGCTCAAAGACCGCACTGACGGCGAGATCTTCTACATCATCAAGAATGGCCACAAAGACATGCCGCCCGAAGGTCAGCGTGTTAAGACGGAACAGAACTGGGACCTGGTCAACTACGTCCGCTCGCTCGCCAAGAAAAAGTCCGACGCCGAGCAGAAGCCTCAATAGGGACGGTGGCATAGCACGAAGCGACAGAGATTTTTGGTGTCGCACAGCCTTAAGCACCTGCCATCGTCGCCTGTTCATTCCTCCGGGATTCAGCTCCTGAGCTGCAGGGCGGAGATTTCTGCAGGACGCTTCAAGGCTGATAACCGCTGTCGAGGCGACCCCTTCCCGCTGTTACCCCGGCTCCTGATACAGCCCCATGACGTTCCCACCAGGATCGCGAAACCTCGCTGTAATCTCCGGCGCATCTGCACCGATCGACTGTACGATCTCGCCGCCATTCGCAATCACCGCGTCGGTCGCAGCGGCGACACTGTCCACCATGATGTAAATCAGCAGTCCAGGCTGGCCCGCGGGCGGCCGCTCCTGAACCCATTCGCCGCTCACCTCGCCGACCCCATCGTCAAAGGCAGTGCGATCCCCGCGTTGCCGGATATTCCAACCGAAAACACGCTGATAAAAATCCGCCGAGCGCGCAATATCGGTCGCAGGAATCTGAATGTAGCAAATCTTGCCATTGCCGAACGTGGGATGCATGGCCGTTAGTTTAACCCGCCCTGCGGAATCGAGCCCGGGGCCCCGAAGCCGATGCGGGATCTCCGCCGGATCCAAGCAGCGCAACTACGCCTCGC
>CAZILJ010000505.1:0-1706 GCA_964539915.1 uncultured Acidobacteriaceae bacterium
GCAGTCGCGCCACCTTTTGATACTTCTGGACGATAATTTCCATCTCGCGAGCCACCTCTGCGGCGGGGATTTCGACCGAGATCTCGCGTTTGACGCTGTCCTTCTTGGCCTCGTCGTTCTTGGCGCCGACCGTTTCTGTGGGACTCACGTTTACCCTTTCGGCTCGCTGGCTACGTCCGGCCGCAAACAGGGTCTTTCTGGCAATGACCCGATTTTTGCACGCCGTTCATCTTGAGTGTAAAGACTTATGGAGAGCACCGTCAAACGCGGGAAAGGTTCGAAAACCGGACCTTTTGCCAAGCTCTTCCTGGGAAGTTCCAATACCGGATCACTGCGCTATAATTCGGCGTCTTTTGCTACGAAGCAGGGGTACTCGATGACAGATCCAGTAACCGCGAATATCTTGGTCCGGTCGATCAACCATGAGATTCTGGGGATGGATGGCCCGAATCACCTGATCTCGCAAATCCTTCCGCCGATTGCGATTGTGAATCCAAGTTCTTACCGCCTGCACGCCATGAACAACCGGCTGACATTTTCCAGCGTAAGTCCGGGCAACGGGCGTCTGGGAATTTTTGCGGCGCAGAAGGGAAGCCAGCAGCGGGCCATGATCTTGCTGCTGCCGCCTGCCGGCGCACCCGACCGGCTGATGATTTGCATTACGCAGGGATTCGCGCAGGCCAGCCGCAATCTGGAGCCGCTCGGCTGGGGCAATCCGTTGTCCCCGCCTTTCGTCAATTTCTGCCTGCTGAAACACGTCATCAACCGGTGGGGCGCACAAACGCTGGCGGCTAGCGATGATATGGCGTTCCTGTATATCGTGCGCGCCCGAGGAAATGAGCTAGGCCCGTTTGCGAATGACGGTCCGTTTGTGCTCGAGGTGCTGACGCAGTTGGCCGCTCTTACCGGCGATGCGTTCTCTTTTGAACATGTGGAAGCGTTCACCTTCAGCAGCGGCGTGTCGGACTTCAACCTCTTCATCTCCTCCGTTGCCTCGGTTCTGAATATCGAAGCCGTGTACGGAATTGATCCCGCGCAGGCCATCCCCATTGCTCGACCTGGGACCGCGGTTCGCAAGCAATATCTGAGCGGACAGACAGGCGGCCCGTCGGGCGGCTTCGAGTTTCTGGGTTTAGACAGTTGGATGCACGAGTGGCGGTGGCCCGAGCGCACAAAGCTGCCAGATCCCTGGCCATTCAACTACCTGCACAACCATTGCATGCCCAGTTACATTTTGAATCTGGCGCTGTCGACCTAACCGGTCACGTCTGCGGTGGTAAATTCTTAACCAACTAGCATCCCATGATGTAAGGCGGACACCTGAGTGAAATGGCTTACTGTGCTCAACCGAGAAGTCGAGGCTTGCACGCTTTGCCCGCGCTTGGTGACGTACCGGCAAGAAGTCGCTCGCGTAAAGCGACGCGCCTATCTCGGCTGGGAATACTGGGGCAAGCCCGTGCCGGGTTTCGGCGATCCGCACGCGCGCGTACTCGTCATGGGGCTGGCTCCAGGGGCGCATGGTTCGAATCGCACCGGGCGTCCGTTCACCGGCGACGCTTCCGGCAATTTCATGTACCCGGTGCTGCACCAGACTGGATTTGCCAGCCAGCCCACAGCCATCGACCGCAACGATGGTATGAAGTTAAGAAACCTTTATATTACGGCCGCCGTCCGCTGCGCTCCGCCGGACAACAAGCCCCTGCCGC
>CAZILJ010000506.1:0-2840 GCA_964539915.1 uncultured Acidobacteriaceae bacterium
GAGAGAGTCGTGTGGCCAAGGCTGCGCTGATCAGCGCGGTGCCGCCGCTGATGGTGAAGACCGCGGCCAATCCGGGCGGGCTTCCGAAAGAAGTGTTCGACGGATTCCAGGCCACGCTCGCGGCCAATCGCTCGAAATTCTATCGCGACCTGCCGGAAGGCCCATTCTATGGCTACAACCGGCCAGATGCGAAGCCCTCGGAGGCGGTCATCGCGAACTGGTGGCGTCAAGGCATGATGGGCGGCGCGTCACGATCCTATCGGGCGGCGAAGGCGCTAGGGGGCAGGTTATTCCGTTAGTGAAAAACCGCTGCCGTACTCAATCGGGCAGTTCTGCCGGGTGGACAGCCTTTGGGTGCGTCGCGTCTTTCGGGGTACGCACTGGTGAGGCGCTCTCTCCTGGCGGATTCACCGAACTTGTCGAATTTGTCGCGCCGTTGCTGGACTTCAATGGCGGTGCACGGCCTCCCTCGGGCTTAGCAAAATCGCTCCCAGGCGCAACCGTCCCGCCACTTTCCTCCCGGGTCGCGGATGCTGCAGGCGTCGAGCCACTCGGCGTAGCGATGCGACGTCCCTTGAGCACGGCGAGAACTTCGCTGATTGCTCGGGCATGCAGCCGTGGCGACTTATCAATACTGATATGGCCAATATTCGGATCACTGCTAACATCGACATTGGCGAGCGAGCCATGAAAACCAGGCCCAGGGCGCATGTAGGCGTATTTCCGCTGGGTCAAGTTCACCAGGCGGCCAACGTTCGCGGGAGTCGAAAACGATTCTGTGCCGTCGAAGGGCACTACCAAGGCCACCGGAATATTTTTCCGATTAAGATAGGCAGCCATCTGCATCACGGCGTCAGCCCCGAGCGAATGACCTATGAGGATGATCGGATCTTCCTTGCGTGCCTTGTAGGCTGAGGCCGCCTGATCGGCGAGCGACTGCCACTCGCTATGATTGCTCACTGTCGCATAAACGCCGCGCTTACTAAGTTCCTCGGCGAGACTGTCCATGCCAAGTGAAAAAATATTCATCAGCCCGCGGAGCAAGTAAACATGCGGCCGCGCTTGCGCCGTTCCCGCGACCGGCTGCGCCGTTCCCCGGCTCGATTCCAGGGCGAAGATCATCGCTGCTGCCAATAGCCCGATCGGCCCAATACGGTACCACTGTCTCATGAAGCCCTCACGTTTTGTGGAATCGAACCCACCGTAGGCTTTTGGATAGGTGCGAAGCATGATCAAGTAATGCCTGTCGGATGGGCCCTTGTCCGCCTTTCCGCAAGGAACGTCTCGCCTCGACGGTTCTGAAACCGCAGGTATTCATGCGAGGGCAAAGGCCACGCGCACATAGATGGTGCACCACCCGAAAATTCCGGAAGACCTTTATCAGTGGGATCACATCCATTTTAATGTGGCGGCCCATGCCAACATCGCGGCCAGGCTCGCAGCCGAAATCGCGGCAGAGCCGTTGGTGCGGCGGCTACGCCCATAGCTTGCACCCGGCGGCGCTGGTTGCTTTCGGGGGCATCGGTGGTGCGGGGTGGCGTAGATCGTGCCTCGACTTTCCCGTGCGCCCTCGCTGTGGACAGGAAGCTATGGCTGTCGGGGTGACGTCGCCCGCTTCTTCCCACAATTGCCGCAATTGCTGCCTGTCTATAGCGATCGGGCGGGTCGGGCTGACGGGTGTCAGGGGCAATCACATATCTGCGACAAGCGCTGGTGCCGACGCGGCGTAGCATGCTGCGTTTAAGCGGACGACAGGGACGTACGAAGTGAAGAAGCTAGCAATCGCTATCGTCTTATGGGCCTCCCTAACCTGCTCTCCGGTCCATGCCAAGACCTTTGTCGGAGTATTGTGGCCTCTATTCGGGCCTGTCGCGGCAATCGGACTAGCTGACTTGGTTGCCGAGCTTAGAATGATCCCCGAAGTCGAAGTCAGCACCTATATGCACCAGTCATGGCCGAACTTGGTCGAAGACATCAACCGTCAGCCTCCAGGAACGCACATAGCTGTTATCGGGTATAGCTTGGGAGCGAACAATTCGGTTTTAGTAGCAAATAATGCGACTTACGTAGATTTGATTATTGCGCTGCAGCCTTCGATGCTGAGCTCGGATGATCCGCCTCTTTCGGCGGGAAAAGTAGGACGGATGATTGAAATCTACAATCCCAACCCTTGGATGACCTTTGGCGGGATGGGATCAAGGAAATTGGTTGGAGAGAATATCGAATATATTGCAAACAATGACACACATCCGGGAGCGCAGTTCAATTTGGAGTTTCGTAATTTAGCGAAAACCGAGGTCGCCAAGTTGGCCGCAAAAGACCGCCAAGACGCAGCGCGAACCGAAATACGCAAGTCGGTTAGACTTGCGCAGGCGGGGCGATCAGCCAATCTTGCTTCCGAAGGGCAGGCGATACAGAGACAGAGACACTCGGCTTCCAACGCTCGTGTGAAAGTTGCGCAGGCCGAAACGCCGAACTCGCCCGAGCCGGTCAAAGTTGATCATCCCGCCGACGAGCAGCGGAAGCAACGGCAAACATCATCAACAGCTTTCGTGGACGCCGTGGGTTCCGTTAGTTCGGGGGATTTGTTTTTTCCGCGGCAACTAACGATCGGAGATTTGAAAGACTACGCGAAAAGAACCTACCACGGTTTGCAGAAAACCGATTTGATCGCAACAGTCTCCGATCAACCGGGCACTAATAAATAAATCACAAGGCCGCGCAGTAGCATTATTCATTCACGGCGGTCGCCGAACAGCCGAAGCAACATCAGGAATAGGTTGATGAAGTCGAGATAGAGCCGCAGCGCGCCCATGACCGCCTTGCGGCCGGCCACGGTG
>CAZILJ010000507.1:0-4617 GCA_964539915.1 uncultured Acidobacteriaceae bacterium
TTCCGGGCGGGCATTGCCAAAGTGCTGGCCGTCGAAGATGAGATGCGTATCGTGGCTCAGGCCCAGACGCCTGAACAGATGTTCATGGCACTGGACAAGTTCCGCGCCGCAGTACTGGTGGTGGCGGCGGGCTTCCACAACGACTTTGCCGCGATCGTGCAGGCAGCGAACAAGGCCAAGACGCGCGTGATCGTGCTGGCCGATACGGGCGAGAGCGCGCAGCGGCACATGTCGAGCGGAGCACACGGAGTGGTCTATCGCAACGTGACCAGCGCGGCGCTGGTCGACTGCGTGCGAAAAGTGGCGCGCGGCGAGACCTGGGTGCAAGATGTGGCCGTGCCGAGCGAACTCACCGAAAACGATATGGTCGGATTGCGAGTGCGCGACCGGTTGACAGCGAAGGAACTTCGCATCGTCGCCTTGATCGTTCAGGGTTACAAAAATAAGGAAATCGCCACTCAACTTGGCACCACGGAACAGGTGATCAAGAACTATCTGCGCAACGTGTATGACAAGATCGGCGTCTCCGATCGGCTGGAACTTGCGCTGTTTACCATCCATCACCGCATTCTGAACGAGGCTGCCGCCGCGACCACCACGGGCGTTGTTCCGCAACCGCCCGCGGGAGTCGCTCAGTAAGCTTTCGCGAACGAAAAATCAGAGGCCGCCTGCGAAGGCGGCCTTTTTGTTGACATCCGAGTTTTCTTATTCTCCGGTGCTCGTTCCCGCGTGCCTCGGCCCGAACGTAGTTCCGAAGAAATCGCCCTTCACCCAATCGGGAGATCGCTCCTGCTGTGCTACCTCGTATCCGACCAGGAAATTCATGACCGCGCCTTTTGCCGCCGAATCAAAGTCGATCGGCTGGTCCATGTTGTCGAGTGGTGTGTGATATCGAGTGACTAGCCATTTCTTGATCACCTCCAGGCCGTTGATCTTGGGATCGGTCGACTTGACCCCATCTTCTACGTTGACGGCGGGGACTCCCTGAAGCACAAACGAATATTGATCGCTGCGAATAAAGGACACTTCCTCCGGCATCGGATCGGGACTAACCTCAAATCCCATGATCTTTGCGGCGGAGGCAACTTCGCCGCCCAGCGTCGAGTGCTCCGCTCCGAGCGCGACCACGTCTTTCATGGGGAAATAGCTTCCCGGAGCTCCGTCGATGTTGACGTTGGCTACGATTGAGTTCAGCGGAGCGGTCGGGAAATGGGCAAAGTAGTCGGAGCCCAAGAGTCCCATTTCCTCTCCGGTCACAAAAACAAACAGCACCGACCGTCGCGGCGGTTCGGGGAGGCTGGCATAGGCCCGCGCAATTTCCAGCAAGGTGGAGGTGCCGGAGGCGTTGTCGAGAGCGCCATGGCAAACGTTGTCGCCATTCACTGCCGGGCAGATTCCAAGATGATCCACATGCGCGGTGTAGACCACATACTGGTCGCGCAGCCTTCGGTCGGAGCCTTTCAACTCGGCGACGATGTTCGGACTATGGATCGTGGATTGAGTCGCCACAGTGCGAATATGAGCGCTCTCCGGCAGCGCAAATGCTTGGGGCTTGCCGGCCCGGGCGGTGGCAAAGGCTTGCTCCAGCGTCTTGGGCGCTCCCGCAAAAAGCATCTCAGCTCGTTGCTGACTCAGCAGCGCATTCCCCTGTAGCTCGGGAAAGAAGTCCTGTGGAATTCCACCCTTATCGATCCAATGCATCTCTCCCATTTGAATTTGCGGAATCAGCCACTCCCAGGGAGATCTTTTCCAATCCTCCGGCAGCATAATGCCGATCGTTCCGACGGCCCCATGCGCAACAGCCATCCTTGCCTTCACATTAAAGTCGGAATAGTAGGCGCGCTCAGTCGAAGGAAAGGCAGCGGGCGCGCCGTAAATTCCGACGACGATCTTGCCGCGCACATCGACCCCGGCATAATCGTCATATTTCTGATCGGGAGCGGTGACGCCGAACCCGACAAACACGAGGGGCGCGTTCACATCGCTCTCGCTTTTGCTCTGGTCTTTTCCTGCAGGGCTCGCGAACCAGGTGTTGAGAATGTAATCCTCCGCATCCACCAGTTTCTGTTCTTTGCCACTCACCGTAAGAACCAAGGAACTGGCGGATCCGTCCGTGACCGCTTTCTCCAACCATACTGGCTGAAACCAACTGCCGGACACGCCGGGATGCAGTCCCATGCCTTCCAATTCGGTGGCCACGTAGCGCGCGGCGATGTCGTAGCCGGGCGTGCCCGGCGCGCGCCCTTGCAGCAGGCTATCAGCAAGAAAGCGAATGTGAGCGCGAATCTGCTCAGGCCGTATCGTCTTGGTGGCAACCTCAACCGCAGCACGTAGGACGGATTCTGCGCGAGCACCGTGAGCGAGAAAGGAAGAAGATTGACGAGGCACAGCAAAATCCACGACCGGCATTTCATTGTGATCCCCCCATTTCAGAGTTCCCGACAATGCAAGCAATTGCACAATCAAGCCCTGCCAGTATAAACACCTGGGGAAGATCTCGACCCGCCGCGGAAGTTCGACGCGTCCGTTCTGAATCCCGTGCGGTGAATCATTGTCCGATCCGTTGCATCTATCGCTTTCATGGAATATCGACAGCTCGGCCGATCCGGTCTGAAGGTTCCGGTGTTGAGTTTTGGTACTGGCACCTTTGGCGGTGGAAACGAATTCTTCAAAGCCTGGGGCGCGAGTGATGTCGCGGAGGCGACGCGGTTGGTCGACGTCTGCCTGGAGGCTGGCGTAAACCTGTTCGACACTGCGGACGTCTACTCCGATGGACTCTCGGAGACAATTCTTGGAAAGGCGATTGCCGGTCGCCGCGAAGATGTTTTGATTTCAACAAAAGCGACGTTCCGCATGGGTCCGGGCCCAAACGATCTCGGGTCGTCGCGGCATCATCTGATCCGAGCTTGCGAGGCAAGTCTGCGTCGGCTGGGCACGGACTACATCGACATTTATCATGTGCACGGATTTGACGCGCTCACTCCGATCGAAGAGGTCCTCGGCACCCTCAACAATCTCGTGGTCAGCGGGAAAGTCAGATACATTGCTTGCTCCAATTTCTCCGGTTGGCACTTGATGAAATCGCTGCGCGTTGCAGATCGATTTGGCTGGACGGGCTATGCGGCCCACCAGGTCTACTACTCGCTGATTGGGCGCGAATACGAATGGGAGCTTATGCCGCTGCGCGTGGATGAGGGCGTGGGCGCGCTGGTGTGGAGTCCGCTCGGCTGGGGACGGCTGACGGGAAAGATTCGCCGCGGCCAGGCGTTTCCGGCGGTAAGCCGGCTGCACAAAACGTCCGGACAAGGACCACAGGTTTCGGATGAATACCTATTCAAGGCCGTCGACGCTTTGGACGAAGTTGCCAAAGAAACCGGCAAGACCGTTCCGCAGGTGGCGCTGAACTGGCTGCTGCAGCGGCCCACGATCTCAAGCGTGATCATCGGGGCGCGCGACGAAGAGCAGTTACGCCAGAATCTCGGCGCGGCGGGATGGTCGCTGACGTCCGAGCAGGTAACGAAGCTGGATCGAGCGACCGACGTCACGCCCATTTATCCGTACTGGCATCAACGGCAATTCGTCGAGCGGAATCCGCTGGCTGCGCCTCCGGCGCCGAAATAAGAGACGGCAGGGGCTAAAGCCCTGTTCTTGTGAGGCTCTGACGGCACGGCTGAAGGCGTGCCCTTCCACGGTTCGTGCTCTTACACAACGCGTCCTTCCGACGTAATTTTGCTGCTTCCCGAGCGCCTCTAACTGATCTTCTCGCCGACCGATTTGGCTTGCGTGAACAGATACAAGTAGTCGGGGCCGCCCGATTTGGAATCAGTGCCTGACATGTTAAACCCGCCGAAGGGATGCGCGCCCACCATGGCACCGGTGCACTTGCGGTTGATGTACAAGTTACCGACATGGAACTCCTGAATGGCGCGATTGATCTTGTCACGCGACTTGGTATAGACGGCGCCCGTCAAGCCGAACTCGGTGTCGTTCGCGATTTCGAGTGCTTGATCGAAGCCACGGGCCTTAATCACCGCGAGCACAGGTCCGAAGATTTCTTCCTGCTCGAGTTTCGATTTTGCCGGAATGTCGGCAATCACCGTGGGACGGATAAAGTAGCCTTCGCCGGAAGGGCGGTCGCCGCCCGTGATCAAGCGTCCGTCTTTCTTGCCCTGTTCGATGTATCCGAGGATCGTCTTCATCGAGCCTTCGTTGATGACGGCGCCCATGTTGGCGTTTTCGGCGGGATCGCCGACTTGAATCTTCTCGACGCGGACTTTGAGCTGCTCCAGGAATTTGTCGTAGACGCGCTCGTCCACGATGGCGCGCGAGCAGGCCGAGCACTTCTGACCTTGGAAGCCAAATGCGGCCTGCGCCACGCCTTCGACCGCCGCGTCGATGTCCGCGTCGGCATCGACAATGATCGCGTCTTTGCCGCCCATCTCGAGAATCGCGCGCTTGATCCAGACTTGTCCCGGAGCCTGCGTCGCTGCGACTTTGTTGATGTGCAGGCCGACTTCGCGAGAGCCAGTGAAGGCGATGAAGCGCGTCTTGGGATGCGCCACGACGGCGTCTCCAAAGCTGGCTCCGGCGCCCGGACAGAAATTCACCACGCCCTCG
>CAZILJ010000508.1:0-2526 GCA_964539915.1 uncultured Acidobacteriaceae bacterium
ACCTTCGTGATCGCCGCCGTCAACGTCGTCTTGCCATGGTCGATGTGACCAATCGTCCCCACGTTGCAGTGCGGCTTATTGCGATCAAATTTCTCTTTCGCCATTTCTCTATCTCCTCGGCTTCCGTACGCCGAAATTAAATCTTCCCGTCAGCTTCGTAATACGCGCCAACGAATTCCTGTCTCTCGATCAGCCCATCCACAATCTGCCGATCGAACTGCGCAAAATCTTCCGAGTAGCGCTCGCGGAACCCTTCAAATCCACGGTGCCCATGCCAGAAATCCCGCACTCGATACCGGCCATCGTCCGCAGACTCGCCCTTTACATCGGTGACGATATATCCTGCGGACCGCGCCAGAAACTGTGCCCAGATTCCACCCGGCCCAAACACAATTTCAAACTCTTTCCGCTTTCCTGCTCTGACCCAGAACCTGCGGTCGACGACGAACCGCGGCGCTCGAAGTCACTTGGCCGTGCCTTGCACTTTGGCGATGATTTCCTCCGCCACCGACCGCGGAGCCTCCTCATAGCGGGCAAAGTGCATCGAGTATTCCGCGCGGCCCTGCGTCGACGAACGCATGTGCGTCGCATAACCAAACATCTCCGCCAATGGAACGATCGCCTTGATCACCTGCGATCCCGCCCGGTGCTCCATACCCTCGATGCGTCCGCGGCGCGAACTCAGGTCGCCCATGATCACCCCGGCGTAGTCTTCCGGTGTCACCACTTCGACCGCCATTACCGGCTCCAGCAAAACCGGAGAAGCCTTACGCGCGGCTTCCTTGAACGCCATCGATCCGGCGATCTTGAATGCCATTTCGTTCGAATCGACATCGTGATAGCTGCCGTCGTACAGCGTGGCCTTCACATCGACCATCGGATAGCCCGCCAGCACGCCGCCCTCGAGCGCTTCCCGAATGCCCTGATCGATCGGCTTGATGAATTCCTTCGGCACCGAACCGCCCACGATGTCATTTACAAACTCATAGCCAGTCCCGGCGGGTTGCGGATCGAGGTAAATCTTTGCGTGACCGTACTGGCCGCGTCCGCCGGTCTGCCGGATGTACTTGCCTTCAGCCTCGGCGTGCCTGCGAATCGTCTCGCGATACGCCACCTGCGGCTTGCCGACGTTGGCCTCGACTTTATACTCGCGCATCATGCGGTCGACGATGATTTCCAGATGCAATTCGCCCATGCCGCTGATGATGGTCTGTCCACTGTCGGGATCGGTGTGAACTTTAAAGGTTGGATCTTCCTGGGCCAGGCGGCTGAGCGCCATACCCATTTTTTCCTGATCAGCCTTGGTCTTTGGTTCGACCGCAACCGAAATCACGGGGACCGCAAACGTAATCGATTCCAGCGCGATGGGATGATCTTCATCGCAAATCGTGTCGCCGGTGCCCACGTTCTTCATACCCACCGCCGCGCAAATGTCGCCCGCCAGAATTTCGCTGATTTCTTCGCGCTTGTTGGCGTGCATCTTGAGCAAACGCCCAATGCGCTCGGTCTTTGTGGTGCGAACGTTGCGCACCGAATCGCCCGTCTTGAGCTGACCGGAGTACACGCGGATAAAGGTCAACTGGCCGACGAATGGGTCTGCCATGATCTTGAATGCCAGCGCCGCGAATGCCTCTTTATCGTCCGCCTTCCGCGTGATTTTTTCCCCATTATCAGGATTGATACCATGCGTTTCCGGCACATCCAGGGGCGAGGGTAGGTAATCCACAACCGCATCCAGCAACGGCTGCACGCCTTTGTTCTTGAAAGCCGTTCCCACCACCACCGGAAACACTTTCAACGCGATCGTCGACTTGCGCAGCGACGCGCGCAGCTCATCCGCGGTAATCTCTTCACCTTCGAGAAACTTGTGCAGGATTTCGTCGTCGTTCTCAGCAATGCTTTCGACCAGTTGCGCGTGAAACGCTTCCGCCTTCTTCTTCAGTTCGGCGGGAATTTCCTCGGTCACGTATTCCGCGCCCATGGTGTCGTCTTGCCAGACGATCGACTTCATATTGATCAGGTCAATGACGCCCCTGAATTTGTCTTCCTGGCCGATGGGAAATTGAATCGCGACGGGCTTGGCACTGAGGCGCTTGCGGATGGTATCGACGGCATGCTCGAAATCAGCACCCATCTTGTCAATCTTGTTGATAAAGCAAATTCGCGGGACGCCGTACTTGTCAGCCTGGCGCCAGACTTTTTCCGACTGCGGCTGCACGCCATGCACAGCGTCAAACACCGCAACCGCGCCGTCGAGCACGCGCAGCGATCGCTCCACCTCCGCCGTGAAATCCACGTGGCCGGGGGTATCAATAATGTTGATGCGAATGTCGCGCCAGGTGCAGGTCGTCGCCGCGGACGTGATCGTGATGCCGCGTTCCTGCTCCTGCTCCATCCAGTCCATTGTGGCCGTGCCTTCATGGACCTCTCCGATGCGGTGCGTCTTCCCTGTGTAGAAAAGGATGCGCTCCGTCGTAGTGGTCTTACCGGCATCGATGTGAGCCATAATGCCGATGTTCCTGCACC
>CAZILJ010000509.1:0-4678 GCA_964539915.1 uncultured Acidobacteriaceae bacterium
GCGCTCCCACCCGCCGGACATGCTCGGCACACCAAAAAATAGGCACTCCTCTTTCAGAAGCGCCTGGGCTCACATCCGCCGGCGCTTAGTTTGGCATCACTACCGCGTCCACCACGTGAATCACGCCGTTCGACTGGAAAACGTTTGGAATGGTCACCATCGACATGCCACCCTTTTCATCCTTCAGCACAATGTTCTTGCCCTGCATCATGGCCACAAGTGTGCCGCCGCTTACGGTCTTCAATTCTGCTCGTCCGTTGCCGTCCATTATCTGCTTCTTCAGGTCCACAGCAGTTAACCGGCCAGCGACAACGTGATAGGTAAGAATCTTCGTCAAGGCGTCTTTGTTTTCCGGTTTCAATAAATTCTCGAACGTGCCCGCCGGTAATTTCCGAAACGCTTCATTGGTCGGTGCAAACACCGTGTAAGGACCGGAGCCCTTCAACGTGCCCACCAGACCCGCGGCCTTCACCGCCGCGACCAGTGTAGTGTGGTCCGCCGAGTTTACGGCGTTATCCACGATGTCCTTTGTCGGGTACATCTCCTGTCCACCGACAACCGGATTGTTGGAACCGGCGAGCGCCAAAGGTGCGGCGAAGGCAACAACGCTCAACAACAGAGCTGCGATTTTGTTCTTCATAATCTCTCCTTGAATTGAACCGCTTTCATGAGGGATACGAACGTTCGCCCTTATCGGATTGGCACGCGCCCGGAGTGACAAATGCGAAAGTCTCTCGAGTTACTCGAAGCGCAATCGAAAACCCCGGCCTTTGTCCCGCAATCTAAGAACCTTTTGAGAAGTAAAGAGAGCCAGATTCACCCAGCAAGAAAAATTCCGCCGCGTATTCGAAGCAGAAGAAATCCTACCGCGCCAATCCGAATTCGCCACTATCGCGTACTCGAGTCCGAATGGCGCCGTCCAGGTAATCTGAAGCGAGGAAATTCCCCATGAACGGCCTGACCCCAGCAGCGAGGATTGCGGTTTATCGGGCGCTAGGCGCATCGGGGATCACTTCCGTAGCCAAGATACACGCTGCTGGAAAGACCGGCGATGCCGTCGAGGCGCCGTCGAACTTTTTCTTATCCTTCGGCTCCCACACGACCCTGAACACGGAGAGTAGCGCAGGGTAGGCGTCACCTGAAGCAGAATTTGTGTGAGGCATCGCTCTCCCATCCGGTGGGGGCGGCAAGTCATCGAACATCCTGCGAGCCGATTGTCGGGACGATTCCCCACTGGGTGGCGGAGTTGGTACCCATGTGCCTTACCCGTACAACTAGTTCTGCAAAATTGCTTTCTTTGCTTCCAGAATCTCCGCCCTATCTGGCTGGTCCGCGCGTTCACAACCATTCAACAGCTGGCGAAAATATCTCTGACTCGCCTCGCGACCTCCGCCGAGCTGCGCAGCGCGCGCCGCTCCATAGAGCGCGCGGAAACGTCCCGGCTCGTTCTTTAATGTTGCCTCGAATTGATCCAGGGCCTGCGCTGGCTCGTTTATTTCCAGGAACATCTCGCCCAGTAGCTCGCGCGCCGGGGCCAAAGGGCCGGGCGTCACCGCGCTCTTCTCTGTCCCATCTTCCAGTTCCACTGCCGACTTCATCAGCCGCAACGCCTCCTGTTTCTTACCCTCCGCGAGCCCTGCCCACGCCCCCACCTCAACCTGTTGGATTTCCACCTGCCCCGCCCAGTAGTTTTCACCCGCCTTCAACAGCCGCTCCCGGATTCGCTCGAGCGCCGCCACCGACTCCTGCGCCGCCGGTCCTTGTCCCAGGCGCGCTGCGCCTAATCCGCGGGCAAACCAGGTCATGGCTTCGGTGTAAGGAAATGGCGTCTCTCGCGCCGTTAGTTGCGCAGCTTCCTTCCATTCATGGCGCTCCAGCGCGTACCGTGCCGGAATCGCCGCAAGCGCAAAGTATCCAGCCGAGGGGCCCCCTGCGCCGCCGATTACTACTTTGGGATCGAATCGAGAAGCAATCTCCGGCAAGGAAGCCACCATCCGCCGCGCCGCCTCGTCCTGACCCGTTTGCAGATAGGCGTAGATCTGATAGTCGGTGGCATGCAGCTCTTCTGCCGTCTGACTCTCGCGCCGCGCAGCCGCGGCCGCCGCCACGTTGCTGTCGATGGATTCCTGCCAGTAACCCGTGCGGGTGAATGTGTGCGACGGCATGTGCAGCGCATGCGGGGCATCTGGCGCAATCTCTGAATAACGTCGCGCGGCTTTCAGGGCTCGGGGCGCCAGCGGTGGCACGTCATAGGTGTGAATGATGTAGTGTGCCAGACCCGGATGCGCTGGCTCCTCCTCGAATAATTTCTCGAGCATCGCGCCCGCCTTGAGCCGCCCGGCGTAGGTCTTGTCCGTCGGCTCTTCCGAGGCGGCGAGCGCCAGCGCGTAGAAGATCTGCCCCTCCACGTCCTCCGGATATTTCCCCGCGATCTGCTGCATGGCGTCGCGATAGGCGACCAAACGAGCTTGCTGCGGCGTCCTTTCGAAGTCGCTGTATAACTTGCCGACGGCAGCGATGTACGCCCGTTCACGCTCCGTCCTCGCGCCTGCAGCCTTGCCCCGTTCCGCGATCTTCCGCCCTGCTTGTAACTGGCCCTTTTCTTTCATTCCGGCGGCGAAGGGATTACTCCACTCACTGAGCGCGATGCCCCAGTACGCGATCCCGCAGAACGCGTCGCTCTTCCGTGCAGCGTTGAATCCTTGGATTGCCCGGCTGAACTGGAAGGAGTGCAGCAGCGCCACCGCCCGGTCGAATTCCTTCTGGGCTCCTTCGTTGCAAGAAGTGGCAAAATGAACCGCTCCCAGCTTCTCGCCGTTCTCGTGCTCATGCTCTTGCGCGATCCCGCTCGTCGCCACTAGCGTCGCCAGAAATCCTGCAACCACTCCCACCCTGAGCATGTCGCTCCTTCAACCCACAGGATTATAGGCGCGTTCGACATCTGCGAGGCCAATCGGTGCGAGTCGACCGAAGACACAATTGCCGGTCCACTTCGAGCGTGACTAGTTATCCTTTCGCTGCTCTTGGCCGGTTTCCATCTCAGGGCAGTTCGACAGGCTGATGTGACCTCTGACCTTGACCTTGAAAACCGGGACGCCGATCATCGTCGAGGCGGAGGCGGTACGCGCTGAGACCGCGAAAGCAAGACTCCAACTCCTTTGTTTTCAATATTCTGAGTCCTGAAGCCTTTGGGGAAGCCGTTGGGGGCTCAAGATTTTGCAAGCCATTTTTGCAAAACCCGCGCTAGTCATGGGATTCGGCCAGAGTCGAGGGAGACCTTCCAACCCAAAATTTTCCCCAAATCGAGCCTCGCCGACCCCCAGCGATTAAGCCCGCTCTCAAACTATTTCTGCCGAACCTTTCCATTCCACAGCACAGGAAACCAGAATTCCCTTTCTTCCGGGCCCAGTCGCACGGCCGGAAATCTGAACCGCCCCTGCTAGAATTTCATCTACTGGATTTCCATGCTGCCTAAGAGTTTGCGCCCGCTCCTGCCGTATCTGAAACATTACCGCTGGAGTTACGCCGCGGGCACGCTCTGCGTCCTGCTCACCAACGGCATATGGATTCTTTTTCCGTTGGTGCTCGGCAAGGCTGCCGACGATCTGCACGAAGGCGTCAACAGACACAAATTGTTGGTCTATGCGGCGTTACTGCTCGCCATCGCCGTCACCAAGGGGATCTTCCAGTTCCTCACTCGCTGGATCGTCATCGGCATCTCGCGCGACATGGAATTCGACCTGCGCAACGACCTGTTCGCGCGGCTGGAAATCCTTTCCTATTCGTACTATCAGCGACACCGCACCGGCGATATCATGGCGCGCGCCACCAACGACCTCAACGCGGTCCGCATGCTGCTAGGCCCCGCGATTATGTATTCGGCCAACACCATCGTCTACACCGCTGGGGCGCTCGCCTTCATGATCTCCATCAGTCCTTGGCTCACGCTTTACACGTTTCTGCCGCTACCCGCGGTCAGCGTCGTGATTCAAACCTTCGGCCGCCGGATTCACGAACGCTTCGAACGAATCCAGGCCATGTTCTCCGACATCTCCGCTCGCGCGCAGGAAAACTTCTCTGGCGCGAGGCTGATCCGCGCGTACGTGCAAGAGGACGCCGAGATTCGGGCCTTCGAAACCGAAAACCAGGAATACATTCGCCGCAGCCTGCGCCTGGTTCGTCTCATGGGCATGCTCTGGCCCACACTCGAACTCATGCTGGGATGCGCCGTAGTGCTCGTGTTGTGGCTCGGCGGACGCGAAGTCATTCACGGACTTTCGCGCGTGACGCTGGTTTCGAATCTCGGAAACTCGAATCCCGCAGTCACCACCACGCTTTCCCTCTCCGGTTCGATGAGCGTTGGACAGTTCGTCTCGTTCAGCACCTACATGATGCAGCTCACCTGGCCGATCATCGCCTTGGGTTGGGTCATCAACATCTTCCAGCGCGGCACTGCGTCGTTGATCCGCATCAACGAAATCTTGCAGGAGCAGCCGGAGATCAAGGATGCTCCAGGCGCGCAGGCCCCCGAGATAAAGGGCGAGATCGAGTTCCGCGGACTCAACTTCAGCTACGAAGGGAACGAGGTTCTGCACGACGTGAACCTGAGAGTGCCCGCAGGCACCAGCCTGGCAATCGTCGGCCCGACCGGCTCGGGAAAAACCACGCTGGTGAGTCT
>CAZILJ010000510.1:0-8962 GCA_964539915.1 uncultured Acidobacteriaceae bacterium
CTGCTGCACGAGCATTTGGATGGCGTGCTTCGGCCGCAGACGGTGATTGATTTGGCGAGAGATGCGAAATATACCGACCTTCCCACGGATTCTCCCGACGCACTCCGCGAGTGGTTCTTTCGCGGAGCAAATCAAGGGAGTCTTGCGAAATATCTGGAGGGTTTTGCGCACACCATCGCCGTTATGCAGACCGAGGAAGCCCTGCAGCAAGTCGCCTACGAACAGGCCGAGGACCTGAGCCGTGACGGGATCATCTATTTTGAGACTCGTTTCGCGCCGGTGTTTCATACGCAGAAAGGGTTGACCCACCAGCAGATTGTCTCGGCAGTGCTGAAAGGACTGGACCGAGGCCGAAAAGATTTCGGGATTTCCTCGGGCCTGATCATCTGCGCGATGCGCAACATGAACACGTCGCTGGAAATGGCGGAGTTGGCCGTCGATTTTCGCGCGCGCGGAGTCGTCGGTTTCGATCTGGCAGGCGAAGAAGGCGGCTATCCCCCGAAGAAGCATGTGGATGCCTTTCATTACATCCAGCGCGAGAACTTTAACATTACAATTCATGCTGGCGAAGGCTATGGAAAAGAATCGATCTGGCAGGCGATTCAGTATTGTGGGGCACATCGGATCGGCCATGGCACGCGCCTGATCGATGACATCGCTGTTGTCGACGGCAAGGCCGTGAAGTTGGGCGACCTCGCTCAGTACGTTCTCGATAAGCGCATCCCACTGGAAATTTGCCTCCTTAGCAACGTTCACACGGGTGCTACGCCAAGCTTGGCCGAGCATCCTTTTAAAATTCTTTATCAAGAGAAGTTTCGGGTCACCCTGAACACCGATAACCGGCTGATGAGTCGCACGACGATGAGTCGGGAATTTGAAGCAGCCGCGGAAACGTTCGGCTTGGATCTGAACGACTTCGAGAAAATTACGATCAATGCGATGAAGAGCGCCTTCTTGCCGTACGGCCAACGCTTGGCGTTCATCTATTCTGCGATCAAACCCGGCTACGCCAAGTTCCGCCAGTTGACAGGGGCGAAGGCGTCTCTGTGAAGCTGTGCCTAGCCGGCGGAGACTTCATGTCCCTTCTTACCACACGTCTATTCCTCACGCTGTGGCTGCCCGCGATGAGTTATGGATTTATCTCTGCCCAGACCGCGGTGCCGGATGAGCCAATCCGCATCAAAGTTGTCGTGGTCACCATGTTTGAGCGGGGCGAAGACACCGGCGACACTCCTGGCGAATTTCAGTTCTGGGTAGAACGAGAGCATCTTGACCGAATCCTTCCGTTGCCTTCCGGTTACCACCACCTGCGCCTGAACAAGGACGGAGTCCTCGGCATGGTCACCGGGGTCGGCGCTGCCAAGGCCGCCGCCTCCGTGATGGCATTGGGCCTCGACCGGCGCTTCGACCTCTCCAAGGCATATTGGATCGTCGCGGGGATAGGTGGCGGCGATCCGGCGGACGTGTCGATCGGGTCGGCGGTTTGGGCGGATCATGTGATCGACGGCGACGTCGCGTTCGAGATCGACGCGCGCCAAATACCCGAAAACTGGACGACCGGCTACGTGCCCTTGCGAAAGGGCACCCCCTACGAGCAACCTGCCAGCGCCGACTACGGGGAACTGTACACCCTGAATCCGGAATTGGTTGGTTGGGCATTTCACCTCACGCGCGACGTACCTCTGACGGACTCGGGGTCCCTGCGCAAGTCACGGGCACGCTTCACTGGATTCCCAAATGCTCTGAAACCCCCATTCGTTGCTAGAGGCGACACCTTATCAGCAAGCACGTTCTGGCACGGTTCGAGAATGGATCAGTGGGCCAATGACTGGACGCGTTACTATACGGCCGGCAAAGGAAATTACATGGTCGCGGCGATGGAAGATTCCGGGACACTGCAGGCTCTTACGTTCTTGAATCAGGCTGGGCGGATTGATCTGCAGCGTGTATTAGTGTTGCGCACAGTCAGCAACTACGACCGTGAAGCGCCCGGCGTGCCGGCGGCGGAGAGTCTCCAGGAAATGGTCTCAGGCAACTACTCCGCCTATTTACCTGCTCTCGAGGCGGCCCAAATCGTCGGAGACAAGGTTGTGCGAGATCTCGTCGAGCACTGGTCGGAGCGGGAATTCAGCATTCCTCGGGCACCCTAGTCCTAGTCGAAGGGTTCTACACTTTAGTCGGATAAAGCTGCCAGAGTTTCCGCCAATACCAGCGTTCCCCGAACGATATCTTCAGGGGACGCGTACTCGTCAGGACGATGGCTGTATCCGTTTCGGCAGGGAATAAACAACATGGCTACCGGAGCGATGCGCGCGATGAATAGGGAATCGTGGTACGCGCGGCTGACCATCGGAAGGAAGTTGAATCCATGCTTACGACAAGATAGAGACAGATCTTCGATAATTGCTGGAGCGCAATCCGCAGGCGCATCCGCATTCAACAACTCTTGATGGCACGACACCTGCCGCTCGGTTGAAATTGAACGACATGCGGCTTCAATCGTGCGCAGTACGAGATCGCGTCTTTGCGGATCCGTATCACGGATGTCAACGCTAAGGCGCACTCGAGTCGGAATGCTATTCACGGCGCCGGGAAAGACATCACAGATGCCGACAGTTGCCACTGTGTCAATCGCTCCACTGGTGCGAGCAGCAGACTCGGTCGCCAGAATCAGTTCGGCAGCGGCGCAGAGCGCATCGTGCCGATCGGCCATCAGGACTCCACCGGCGTGTCCGCCCGAGCCCTCCATCAAAATCCGCAAACTCGCAGGCGCGGCAATGTTCGTGACAATCCCCAACGGAATCTGCCGCTGCTCCAGTAAGGGTCCCTGTTCAATGTGTAGTTCAATGAATGCCTTGTAATAGCCCTCTGACAATTTCACGGATTCGAGATCGCCAGGAAGTCCGGCTCTGTTACGAACATCATCGAGCGTTGCACCCTCGCCGTCTGCGAGCTCTCTTGCGGCGTCTGCCGAGAGAGTCCCTGACAACAGCCTGCTTCCAAGACAGCCGATTCCGAACCGGGTCGGTTCTTCAGAAGTGAAAATAAGCAGCTCGATCGAGTGCCTTGGGCGAAATCCACTCTGTTGCAACGCCCGTATGGCTTCCAACCCTCCCAGCACTCCGACAACCCCGTCGTACTTACCGGCATTCGGAATGGCGTCTATATGCGAGCCAGTGCCCACGACTGCCGCAGATGGATCAGAACCACTCCACCGCGCGAACGTATTTCCAATTGCATCTTCTCGTACTGTGAGCCCCGCCCGCTCGCAACGCGCTTTCATCCATGCGCGAGCCTTGAGGTCCGTAGGTGTGAAAACAATTCGCGTTACGGCGGGCGCTTCAGCGTCAGAAAAAGAAGCCAAAGCCTCGATCTCAGACATCAGCCCATCCCGGTTGATCGCAAGACTCATGGTCGCGGGCCTGCCGAGGTATGGCGGTTCCAGTCTTTGTAGATGAGATATTTTGCGGGAGCCTTGCCAATCGCTCCAAACCATTGCGGGCACCAAGGACCCATCCAAATGAAATCCCCTGTAGTAACGGGATACCAGGAATCGCCAAGCCGGTAGATCCCTCCCCCCTCGAGCATGATGAGCCCGTGCTCCATCACGTGCATTTCGACCAGACTCAACGCGGCACCCGGCTGGTACACCATCGTATTCACTGCGAAGTCAAAACTCATCTCATCGGGAAGCAGGCATTTGACCTGCAAGTCGGGATCATCTCCCAGCGGATGCGAAGCGATGGAATCTTCATTGGAAATGATCAACTGTGGCGGTTGCGCCGAGTCGATCGCCTGGTACGCCTTCTCGATGACGGCGAGACGACTCACCTTGGTAGCCACAACTCGATGCCTTACTCCTGAAGGAAGAAACGCGTAACCGCGCACATTTAGAGCGTTCGATTTGCCCTCAACCTCCAAAGCCACGCCCCCTTCAATCACAAACATGAAGCGTTGCACGTGCGTGCTGCCCAGTTCTCCTCCAACTTCAAATTCCGCGGTGTATTGCGTGAAGTTAGCGCCCAGAGCCGGGCTTACGTGCACGATCGCGGAGCAGGCCTTCATTCCGGGCAGGGCGGTGCGTACAAAAGTGTCGGGAGTCAACAGCAGATGATTGGATTGCTGAGAGCTTCGTGTCCGGCCCAGATTATGCACGCTTTGTCCTTGTGTAGAATTCGGGCGATGATGCAAGCTGGTCAAGAAGATGCAATCCGCAATCGATTGCCTTCTCCACGTCATCTTCCGCGACTGATTCCGCAGGATCGTGGCTGATCCCGCCCGGAGATCGCAGAAAGACCATCGCGCTCGGAATTCTCTCCGCAAGAATCATCGCATCGTGACCCGCGCCACTCATCATCCGATGAAGCTTGCATCCTGTCTTTACGATTGCGGTCTCTATCTCTCGAACGAGCAACGGGTCCATTGCGACCGCGCTCTGGCTTAATAAGGTTTTCTGCCGTACTAGTAATGCACGCCGCGCCGCTATTTCATTAGCCTGGCGAATAAGATTCTCAACGGCGTCAGCGCGAATCTTGTCGGATCTGTGACGAACATCGAGTGAAAGCCGCGCTTCCCCGGCAATCACATTCGTCGCTCCCGGTCTTGTCTCGATCTTTCCAACAGTCGCGACCAATCCAGAAGTTTCCGTAGCTACGCGTTCAACCGTGCCGATCCACTCTGCTGCTCCCGCAACCGCATCGCATCGCAAATGCATAGGAGTTGTGCCGGCGTGGTTGGCGCGGCCAATAAAAGTGAACTCCGATCGCGTCTGCCCTGCAATGGCTTCCACCGCGGCGAGGGGCTGCTCCAGGCTCTCCAATACCGGTCCTTGTTCGATATGAAACTCAACATACGCCAGTGCGTCGTTTTCCAATTCCGCTTGAGCGATCTCCTCAGGATGCAGTCCAAACGTTTCAATGGCTTTCCGCACTGAGATTCCCTCGACATCGCGCAGGTCAAGAAGTTCCTGATCAAACCGGCCAACCAGAGCGCGGCTCCCGATGAACGGCATGCCGAAGCGGACTCCCTCTTCCTCCGAAAAGCCAACTACCTCAATGCCGAACGGGAGCCTTCGCCCGTCTAACCCCTCCACCAACGCGACCGCAAGCACGACTCCGAGAACGCCATCGTAAGCGCCCGCGTTGGGAACTGTGTCGAGATGAGAGCCAATTAACAGTCGTCGAGCTCGCGGCTGCGCGGCCGCATAAAGGGCTCGAAAATTCCCCGCAGCGTCAATCTGCACTTGAGCACCAAGCGGTTCTATCCATCGCGCAATCTCCTGGTGACAATTGCGCATGGGCGGAGACAGAAACGTCCGGCGCGTGCTGTTTGGGTCCTCCGAAAAAGACGCTAGCCGTTGGCATCGAGCAATAACTTCCGCCGCGCGAGTTGTGGTTGCAGGTATTGGCACTGAATGCCGGCCCCGAAGACGAGAGCCCACTTCTCTCGTTCACGATTCCCGTATGACCTTCGCCGCCGCCCAGCCAAACAGAACAAGAACAACCAAAACTTCCCACCCATACTTGTTGCCATAGGTCGCGACGGGAAAGTGATTGCTGATCATAATAAAGACAACCGGAACTGCCATGAAAGTATTGTGTTTGGATCGCAGCTTGGCTTGAGCGCCCAGCGAGGCATCAAACTTCGCCCCCGTTGTCGCTGCCGCGACCATTTTGCGTTGAGAAGGAAGGATTCGGAACCAGACATTCGCGGTCATGATTGTTCCGAAGACCGCCCCAACGTGGATGTAGGCAGCGCGTCCACTGAAAACGTGGGTAAATCCCCAAGCGATCACGGCAGTCATCAGCAGAGAGAAGGCGGCGAAGGCTACCTCTGACCTGCCCAGGGGCGATCGAAGCGCCACATCATAGACAACCCATCCAACGATCAGCACCGCGAGCCCAATCGCGATCGCGCGAGATTGTGAAAGGTCAGCCACGTCCGGATCGACGAGGCCGCTGCTGGAGTAGTAGACGAGAACCAGCAAGACCATCCCACTCAGCCAAGTCATCAACGCTTCCCAACGGAACCAATTGACCTGCTCGGATCCAACCTCGAGGGATTTCTTTCGATCCACGGTGTAAAAGCCTCCGCTGTGCACCATCCATATGGACCGGCTCGTCCCCCCGTCAGCAGTCTTGGCGAGCTTGTTAAACCGTCCATCCAACCACGTGAAATAGTATGTCTGGCCGACCCACATGATCGCCGCAAAAACGTGGAACCAGCGCACCAACAGGTTAAGCCATTCGCGAATTGACGAGATCACGGGTACCAATCCTTTCGCAAAAGTCTTGCGTTCAGCTCCCCCGGTACGTCGTATACCCGTTCGGACTCAGCAACAAGGGAATGTGAAAATGCGATTCGCCATCCTTTACCCGAAACGTAACTTCCACCACCGGATAGATCGCATCGAAGCTGTTCGTTGAGAAGTAGCTCGCTGTATCAAAAACTACACGGTAGATTCCGCCAGAGAGGTCATCGCCTTGCGGTAGCAACTGCATACAGCGGCCATCCTGATCGGTGCGCGCTGCGGTTAGCAAACGCCAATCGCCTGTGCCAGTTTGTTTCTCAAGTCGAACCGGGACTTCGGTGGCGGGTCTGCCCTGAACCATGTCCAGAATGTGCGTCGAAATGCGTTTCATCTCTGGAGCCATTTCCTAAGCCTGATTTCTGTAATCTGCCGCTGCTGTTCCGCGGCTTCTTCTAGCTCGGTTTCCGCGCTATTCTGGAGGCGTCTTCGCATAATCTCCAGTATCTCCGGCGCAGATTTCCCGGTCGCGCACACGATAAAAATACGGCCAAAACGTCGCTCGTATTCTCCGTTTGCCTCCGACAGAGCTTCCTTCGCCGCGGCGTCTGCATCAGCGACTTTCCGTTGCTCCTGGGTCGACCAGGCTCCAGACTGAGTCGGCGTCTGCGCCTTCGGTGTTTCGCCGATCCGAGGGTGACTCTGGAAGGCGTCCATCCAGTCCGATGGTGACAGATTCCGCCAGATGTCATTCGACGCGACCAAGACGGCGGCCTCGTCAGCGAGGGGTCTTCGGCCAGCCATGCCACGCGCCCAGGCATTCGATCCGCAGCAGGGAAGAATGGTGCTCATCGCGTCAGAATCGGAAGCGCGGTTCCATCCGGCCAAAACCTCATTATCCATATCAAGTGCGCTTTCCGCCGGCTGAGAATTCAAACGGTTCAAAAACTCGACAACCAGATTGCCCGCAACTTCAGACCGATACCGGGCGGTCGATCGAATATCGTCTATCGGACGGATCTCAGCCATCGTCGTCTTTTTCGCCAATGTCATCAGCGCCGCATCAACCGTCTGCCCTTTCACGACTTGCTCCGTCTTTGTAAGACGAAGGGGCACGGGCGCAACACTGCCGAGCGCAACCCGAATATCCTCCACCACGCCATTCGCCATCCGACCAAGACCCGCGATGCACACTTTCGAAATTGCCTGCGCATTGCGCGCTCCGACCTTGCGCGCGTGGCTGAAATATCGCGAGTATCGCCGCTGCAGGCACACTGTCTGAATGAGTTCGTCGGGCGCCAGCAAAGTCTGTTTGTAACCGGTGTGAAAGGAAACGTAGGGAAGCTTTCGTTCGCCTCGAACTGACACTAAGACCAATTCCGCTTCGTACGCGAGCAGTGCGGGCAGGGAGTCCGCTGCGGGGGATGCGTTCACGATATTGCCGCCGATTGTTCCTCGATTCTGGTTCGCGATTCCGCCGGTCCATCGAGCGGCGCCCGCGAGAAGCGGAAACTCGCGTGCCACAACCTCGTGACTACGAAGATCGGTGTAAGTACATCCAGCGCCGATCTGCAGCTCATTCGGAGTGACCTCAATGCGCCGCAACTCGGGAAGATTCCAAATGCTGATGAGCTTGCGTGGCGGTAGTTTTCCGGCCGCGTATTGCACCATCAAGTCCGTGCCGCCGGCAAGCGGAAGCCACTTGCCTGGTTCCTTTGCCAGCAGCGAGACAATCGCATGCAAGCTGCCGAGCGCGATCATTTCGTAGTCAGACGGATTCGATCTCATGCAACCGCCCTGCGGCGCGACGCCTCCATCACGGCTTCAAGAATCTGACTGTATCCCGTACAGCGGCAGAGATTGCCAGAAAGACCCTCCCGGATTTCCTCCGTCGTGGGTTCAGCTTTCGTTTGCAGTAGATGGGATGCCGCCAGAATCATTCCCGGCGTGCAGATGCCGCATTGAGCTCCGCCGCACTGCAGAAAGGCCTCCTGCAGCGCGTGTAACTGGTCTTCCACCGCAAGTCCCTCGATCGTAGCGATGCTTGTGCCTGCTGCGTGCAATACCGGTACCAGACAGCTATTCACGAGCGCCCCATCCATCAATATCGAGCACGATCCGCACTCGCCTTCTCCGCACCCTTCTTTGGCGCCGGTCAATCCAAATTCCAGTCGCAACACATCGAGCAAGCGTTCTATCGGGTAAGCACGTATACTCTTCGCCTCACCATTCACCGTAAATGAAATCTCGGCCTTGGCGGCTCGCTCGCAAGAATCGTTCATCGGCCTCCGCTGGTGAAGATACTCGCATTGTTTTCCGGCGATGTGGCGAGGCCATCCATAATATCCTCCGGCAGCAGAGGAATAGAATTGAACGGAACTCCAAGAGCATCTTCAACCGCATTCAAGATTGCCGGTGCCGGCCCGTCCATCGGAAGTTCGCCGATGCCTTTCGCCCCATACGCCCCATAGACATTTCCCAACTCTTCAAAGAACACGCGAATCGGCGGCAGGTCGCTCGAGGTTGGCATAATGTAATTGGTCATCTGTCCGTTCTGCATTCGCCCATTCTGCCAAACCACTTTTTCGTAGAGGCTGAATCCAATCCCCTGCGCAACTCCACCGATGATCTGTCCTCGCGCCAGTACCGGGTGCAGCACCTTGCCTACTTCCTGCAGCGCGACGAAGTCATCTACCGACACGCTATAGGTAGCCA
>CAZILJ010000511.1:0-7855 GCA_964539915.1 uncultured Acidobacteriaceae bacterium
ATGATGTGGGTCAATGAGGGGCGAATAAAACGGTGAAAGGTACGGCCCCCATTCGTAATATTTTCCTTCGAAGGCACGCACTGTGGCATAGACTCCGAATGCCCCGAGTAGAAAAATTACGGGGAGTAGCTCCAGCCACCACGCATCCGGGCGCATCGTGCCCCCGAGATGGCGCTGTCCACTTGTGGATGAACCTGCCGACATAGAACCACCGCCTTGGGTACATAGAGTAAACAGAAAAATAGCTTTTCAAGTCAACAGTGTCCGATCGACGCGGGTCATGCTCAAGCTCGAAGCGAAAATCGAGGGCGGCAGAGGGACCGCGCTCGATGAGGCCGTACTGATGGACGACTGAGATTGCAGGTTACTCCGCCTTTGGTGCCTCCCACTTGCCCGAATCTCCAGAACGGAAAATGGCGTCGATCACCGCCATGTTTTTGACTGCATCCTCAAGCGAAACCGGCAGGTCAGCATCTCCTCGAACTGCTCTGGAGAAGACGTCGCCTTGAATCGTGTACTGGTCGCAGATGGGGAAGTCTTGGGTGGCGATGCCGCCACCGAACACGTCGCGCCCGTCGTCAATAAGGATGCGGCACAGCCGGTCATTAGGAGCGTTAAACGGGATTTCGATTTCGATACGGCCCCGTGTTCCCAGGAAGTGGCTCCGCTGGTAGGGCACGAGCTGCGTGCTGCAAGTGAAAGTCGATTGACCGGAAGGAAAATCAAGAATAGCTGAGGTCAGCCGGTCAACCTTCATTTGCGGGTCTCTCTCCACCAACCCCAACACGCGTGAAGGCTCTTCGCCGAACATGAACCGCGACGTGGCGATTGGGTAGCATCCGATGTCCATCAGCGCGCCCCCACCATATTCGGGTATGTTGCGGATGTTCGACGGGTCGTTGTTGAAATAGCTGAAGAAACCCAGGGCGGAACGCAGTTGGCCAATCCGGCCGGAGGCGACCAACTCACGTGCGCGCAGCCACTGCGGGTGGCTGCGCACCATGAAGGCCTCTCCAATCTTCACTCCCCTGCGGTCCCGCACTGCCAGAAGCTTTCTGGCTTCGGCAACCGTCAGACTCAGCGGCTTCTCGCATAAGACGTGCTTGCCGGCTTCCGCAGCTTTGATTGACCACGGGACGTGCAGCTGGTTCGGCAGGGGGTTGTAAATCGCTTCAATCTGCGGATCGGCCAGAAGCTCTTCGTAGGATCCATAGGATTTGGCAATGCCAAGTGTGCGGGCCACGTCTTCGGCCTTGCCTCGGTCGCGTGAGGCAATTGCGGTTACCTCGCTCCACACGCCCTTCTGCATGCCCGGTATGACTTTCGTTACAGCGATTTTCGCTGTGCTCAGAATTCCCCAGCGGACTTTGGACATAGCTCGACATCATAGCCGCGAAGGCCGCGGCGGAAAAACGTGCGCGGGCCAGAAGTCCTATTAAAGGGGATGTCAAGAGAAAAACACTTCCCCCTGCCGGAACGCCAGAAATATTTTCCGGCATCCAGCCCCCCTGCCACACTGCTGACGTTTTTTCTTTAGCGACTCGACCGTTGTGGCCGGCCGCGGAGCGGCCCATTGAGCCGCGGAGCGACGGGCCCGCGATAATTCTTCCTTCTTTGGGTTTCATCTCTGTCATGACGGCGCCATTCGGTTCTTTGAAGCTCACAAGCTAACCGGGTTGCAGAGTTGCCAACCATGGTCCTATCTGAGACTCGTGGCCTATAGCTTTCTTGGATCATGCGAGGGGGCATAGGGTCAGCTTGGAGACTCGGTGCCGAAGCACACAAATCGCCTAACTTCTGGCTAGATACTCTCCCTCGATCCGAGCGTCTCATGAAGAACCCGACTGGCCACCGCCGAGGATGAAGCCCAAGGGATGGAACGGACTCTCGGTCGGAGACGCTCAAGCTGCTTGTGATTTCAGTTTTTTAGCGTCGAAATGTACTCCTCTCTTCCAGACGACTAGAGTGATCACCGCAATCTTTCGCGCCAAGGTGAGGCGCGCCATCGCCGGCTCCATCCCTTTCATGAGCAGGTCCTGGTAAAAATCGTGGAATGGTCCCTCCCGCCCACTGGCCATGGTGGCCGTACTCTTAAAGATGTCTTTCATATCGTGATTATGATTTTGATTGAGCCCACGAAGCTGCTGTGGTTTCTTGGAGCGTTGCAGCTGTCCGTCCACGTACCGGTATTGCGCACTCTCGCGCGTGTCGATCGCCAAACCGCTGTAGGTCCACAATTGCCGCTTGCTGCGGAACCGATGCGGAGTTTGGATCAGCGCGATCAACAGAGCGGTTCGAATCGGACCGATGCAAGGAATCTGGCGCAGCAATTTGGTGGCGCCATGTTTGCGGCTCTCGGCCAACAGCTCCCGTCGCACGTCTTGGCGCAACGCGCGCAGCGGATCGAGCTGTTGGTACAAGAACTCGGCCCGCCGGCGCACCCCCGCCTCCCCGATCTTCTTCAGCCACTCCGCGCGATGACGCGGCGCGTAGACTTGCTGCCCCCCACAAGGAATTCCCCAGCTGCGGTAGAGAGCTTTGATGCGATTCATCACCCGGGTGAGATCTTTGCTCAGCGTCAGATAACTGCGGGCCAGCTCCTTCAAGCTGCGTAGGCCGTTCTCTCCATGGTAGACGGAGTGCAGATATCCACCGCGCAGCAGATCGGCGAGCTTGCGCGCGTCAATCTTGTCGCTCTTGTTGCCTTCCTTCAGCAGAGCGTTTTTTCGTGGATCGCACACCACTAGCTTCGTCACATGGGGCTTCAGTAGATCGAACAACCAGGCCGCCCAGGTTCCTTCTTCAAATGTCACATGCAATTCCCCGTGTAGTCCCTGGATAAACTGCAACACGGTGCTTGCCTTGGTTTCGATGATTGTCTCCATCTGCAGTTTTCCCTCGCGGTTCATTACCGCGATCGATATAGCTTCTTTGTGAACGTCCATGCCGATATACTTCTTAGTGTCCATAGGGGTGTTCCTTTCGGTAGAGTTTTGCTTTGCACTCAAAATCTACCTCAAAGGGGCGCCCTTTTATAATGCGTCAGATTGGGGGAAGTTTGGCGCCGCGGCTTCTGAGTCAGGCCAAACTTTCGCGAACGCCGTTCTGGACTCCGAGAATAAGCGCTGAAGGGCGCGGAGCGCCCCAGAACTGAAGGGAGGCTCAGGAACAAGTGTCACTCTCCCCCCTGCTCACTGGGTTTGGCCGAATACTCGGAACGGGTTCTCTGGCTGGCCAGCGACTTCCGTCGGAATGGCGTACAACCCGCCCGCCAAACGGTCTCCTGCGGGTGCCTCGATCCTCGCTGTGGTGACGTAGAGAGTCTTGCGATCCGGTCCGCCAAACGTGCAGGTCGTAATGTTCTGCACCGGCATTTCCACTACTCGATCGATCGTCCTGTCTGGTGCAACGCGAACAATGCACCCGCCAAAGAATCGGCAATTCCAAAGATAGCCATCTGAGTCGACTGTGGAGCCATCCGGCAGACCTCGCGCGAAGCCCTGAAGAAAAGGTCTCTCATTCGCGATCGCACCCGTGGCTGGGTCATAGTCGTAAGCCCAGATCGTGTTGGCGAGGGTGTCGCCGAAATAGAAACGGCGGTGGTCCGGACTCCAGGCCAGAGTATTCGAGATTCCAATGGCTCGTCGCCATACCGTTACCTTGCCATCCGGATCGAGGCGGAAAAGCGCACCATCCTGTCCACCGCCTTCACCGCCTGACCCATCGGAGTGCACGTTGTTGCGCATCGAACCGATCCAAAGCGAACCCCGTGGATCCGCGCGCGCGTCATTTAGGCGAACCTTGCGCCATCCATCAAGATGAAAGAGAGGATCGTGTCGTACATCCGAACTTGGCTCCCATAAGATCACGCGCGAGCCCAGAACCACGGCCAGCGCTTCTGGGCGGTCGGTTAACGTGAGCGCCGTCACTGGCTCGTCGAAGAACCATGTGCGAACGCACTGGTCTGCGGGCGTAAAGCGATGAACCAGAAAGCGGTTGATGTCAGTCCAGTACACAGCCTCGTGCGACGCATGCCATACGGCACCTTCTCCGCACACATCGCCGGTTGGCGCTACACAAGCGGGATGGACGTTCATTGCACGCCTAAGCCTGCCAGCAATCCGCCGTCCACGAGATAATCGCCGCCCGTACAGAATCCTGCTTTGTCGGACGCGAGGAAGGCCGCCAGCTCCGCCACCTCCTCCGGCGTGCCAATGCGGCCGAGGGGATGAGCTGCACCGAAACGTTCGAATACGGTCTCTGCGGGCAAGTCCGGGTCGAAGTGCGCCGCGGAGCGCACCAGCATCGGCGTGCGAATGGAGCCGGGGCTGATGGAGTTGACGCGAATGTGATCCGCGGCATGGTCGAGCGCAAGCGCCCGGGTCAGACTGTGGACCGCGCCCTTGGATGCAGCGTACGCCACAACTCCCCGCTGGCAAGCATAACCCTGCACCGAGGAAAGGTTCACGATGGATCCCCCACCTCGTTTCTTCATCTCCGGGACGCCAAAGTGCGCGAGCAGAAAAATGCTCCCGACATTCACCATCATGCAGCGGTTCCAGGTATCGGGGTCGGTCTCGACTGCGGTGCCGAAGGGATGAATCGCTGCAGCACTGACGATGATATCCAGCCCGCCATGCGTTGCCACGGTTTTGGCAACGACCGCCTGGACTTGGTCGGGCTGGCTGACGTCGCAGTGCTCGACGCGTATAGTCAACCCGCTCGCCCCGCTCTCTTGCTCGAGTTCTTGATTGGCCGACGATTCGATTCCACAAGCTAATACGGTGCATCCACCCACTGCGAGGCGTTTCGTGATCGCCCGACCAATGCCCGTCGTACCGGTTACAATCGCAACTCGATTCTCAAATTCTTTCATCTTCGCTGCTCCTTACTCGCTGGTGTTGCAGCCTATGATCGTTCTGCGACCACAGTTTCTGGAACTCAGTTCGTCAATTCGGGGATTCCGTACTTCAGACCTTGCATGACCCCCCGCAACTCAGCAAGACCCTTCAACCTGCCCACTAGCGAGTAACCCGGGTTCACTTCCCGGGAGATATCGTCGGCCAGCAAGTGCCCGTGGTCGGGACGCATCGGGATCTCGTGGTCCAGGCTGTTCTGCTTTTTCCGGCGCGCTTCCTCTCTCAGTAACGCGCAGATCACACCAACCATGTCCGAACTGCCTCGCAGGTGCTCCGCCTCACAAAAGGATCCGTCGGGCTCGCGCACTACCTGTCGGAGATGTGCGAAATGAATCCGCGATGCGAATTCGTCCACCATGGCGAGCAGATTATTGTCGGCGCGCGCTCCGTAGGATCCTACGCAAAACGTCAGCCCGTTCGCCGCCGTATCCACGCCGGCCAGTATCGTCCGCACATCCTCGGCGGTTGAGACGACGCGCGGCAAACCAAAAAGTGACCACGGCGGATCGTCCGGGTGGATCGCGAGACGGGCGCCAAGCTCCTCCGCGACCGGCGCAACTTCCCGTAAAAACGCAATGAGATGAGCGCGCAGTTCGGCTGCGGTGAGCCCTGCGTACTCTGCGAGCAGGTTTTTTAAGGTCGTGCGGGTGTAGGATGCTTCGGCGCCCGGCAAACCCGCAATAATCGTGCGCTCCAGTTCGTTGCGGCGGGCCTCCGACATCGAATCGTAGCGGGCGCGCGCGGCCGCAATGGATTCCGCTGAATAGTCCTGTTCGGCGGCCGTGCGCTGGAGAAGAAATAAGTCATACGCTGCGAAATCGATCACATCGAAGCGCAGAGCGCATCCCGTGCTGGGCAGTCGCCATCGCAAATCCGTGCGGGTCCAATCCACTACGGGCATAAAGTTGTAGCACACGATGTTGACGCGCGCCCGTGCGATCGCCGCGAGAGAGTCCTTCCACGCATCCGTGAACTGCCGAAAAGGTCCTGTCTGCAGCTTGATGGAGTTGTGAACCGGGATGCTTTCGACAACCGACCAGTCCAGTCCGGCGGCCTCGATCTGCGTCTTGCGCTTGAGCACCTCGTCCAGCGACCAAGCCTCGCCGCGATAGAGATGATGCAATGCCGAAACAACGCCCGTTGCTCCCGCCTGCTTGACGTGATCGAGCGAAACTGGATCTTGCGGCCCAAACCACCGCCAGGTTTCTTTCACGCCGCTATCTTAAACCTCATTCCAGACCTGTGAAGAATTCTGCGGCGGGATTTGCATCAATTCATCAGACGGAAAGGCAGTGACCGAAAGAAGCTCATTGGAAACCGGGCGTTTTTCCAGTCGTTCGATTTCGGATGGCGTGCGACCTGAGTCCCTTCCGGCCTCGCGCCACCAGGCGCTTCGGCATACGCCGGGTTGGCTGGGTCTTAACCTTGACGATTGTGCTGGAATCTCGGGCAAGCCGGAAGTTGAGAACAGCAGGCGTAATGAGAAGATGAGTGGGTCGATCGTTCTCAAAGGAGGATGAATGAGCGAATCAAGGTTCGTTATTCTGGGCGGCGGAATGGTTGCCGGATACGCAGCCAAACAGTTCGTTGAACTGGGTCTGAAGCCAGGCGAACTGGCAATCATCTCGGCCGACACCGCGGTTCCTTACGAGCGGCCTCCGCTGTCGAAAGGTTTTCTCGCGGGTAAAGATACCGAAGACGCGATCCGTATCAACTCCGAGAACTTTTACCGAGAACACAGAGTCGAGATCAAGCTCGGCTGTGAAGCTTCTTCGGTGGACACAAGTCGGAAACGGCTCCTTTTGAAAACAGGCGGAGAAGTCGGTTTTGAGAAGTTGATCATCGCCACCGGCGCACGGCCAAGAACTCTGAACGTCCCAGGTGCGGGTCTCGGAAACGTGCATTATCTGCGCTCGCTCGACGATTCCAAGTCCGTTCGGCGTTCGGCGGAAAACGTAAAGCAGGCTGCCGTGATTGGAGGTGGGTTCATCGGAATGGAGGTGGCCGCAGTTCTTGCGCAGAAAGGCATTGAAGTGACGATGGTCTTGAATGAAGATCGCATCTGGAAGCGTTTCTTCTCGCCTCAGATGTCTGCGTTCTTCGAGTCCTACTACGCGGATCGGGGAGTACGCTTGGTGAAGAGCGCGACCGTGAAGCAATTGCGCGGCAATGGCATTGTGAGTTCAGTTGCACTTGCCGACGGCCAATCCGTGCCGTGCCAAATGGTTGTCATCGGAATCGGAGCGACGCCGCTGACCGAGGTGCTGGCGACCAGTGGCCTCGAGGTGCAAGACGGGGTGATGGTGAATGAATATCTCCGAACCCGCCATGCAGACATTTATGCCGCAGGGGATGTTGCCAGCTATCAGGACGTGATTTTCGGAAAACGGAGGCGCGTTGAGCACTGGGACAATGCCGTGTCGCAAGGTCAATACTGTGCCCGAGCACTGATGGGCGACCAGGCTCCATTCAGGCATGTCCCCTATTTCTTTTCGGATGTATTTGACCTCTCCTATGAATACTGGGGCGATGCATCGGGAGCAGATGAACTCATTCATCGCGGGGATCTCGCCAGCAAAAGCTTCAGCGTATGGTGGCTTCAGCAACAACGTGTGGTTGCGGTATTCACGATGAATCGTCCGGACGAAGAACGTGAAGCCGCGCCGAAGTGGATCGAGGAAAAGAGAGTTGTATCTCCCGCGAAATTGAAAGACACGAGCGCTCCAATTTCCAATATGCTCGAATGATTTCTCGTCGCATGGTCGGAGCAATCGAGAGACTCAGGAGGACAGTCAGGAACCAATCCAACAGGCGAGATCAGCTAGGGCCAGACTCGGCCCGCGATCATCGGACCGTAGTCGAGATGCAGTTCGAGAGCCTCGGCGCTCCGGGCCGATCCAGATGACGCCCTCGCAGCCTATACCGAAGACGTGACA
>CAZILJ010000512.1:0-2956 GCA_964539915.1 uncultured Acidobacteriaceae bacterium
GCAGATCCGCAATCTGCCCCTATGAAGAAGCTCCGCAGTCAGGAATGGTTTGGGCGGCAAGACAAGATGGGGTTCTTGTACCGCAGCTGGATGAAGAACCAGGGCCGGCCGCCCGACCTGTTCGATGGCCGCCCGGTGATCGGCATCTGCAACACCTGGTCTGAGTTGACGCCCTGCAACGGCCACTTTCGCGAACTGGCCGACTTCGTGAAAAGAGGTGTGTGGGAAGCTGGGGGCTTCCCGCTGGAGTTCCCCGTCATGTCGCTGGGCGAGACTCAACTCCGGCCCACTGCAATGCTCTTCCGTAATCTCGCCAGCATGGACGTGGAAGAATCCATTCGGGGCAATCCGATGGACGGCGTGGTTCTGCTCATGGGTTGTGACAAGACCACCCCGTCGCTGCTGATGGGCGCTGCCTCCTGCGACCTTCCTACCATCGGCCTTTCCGGCGGTCCCATGCTTTCCGGAAAGTTTCACGGCCACGATCTCGGGTCCGGGACCGGCGTCTGGCAGATGTATGAGCGCGTGAGCTCCGGCGAGATGAAGGTCGCGGATTTCTTCGAAGCAGAAAGCTGCATGCACCGCTCCAAGGGCCACTGCATGACCATGGGCACGGCCTCAACTATGGCCAACATGGTCGAAGCGTTGGGCATGAGCTTGCCTGGAAACGCGGCGATCCCGGCCGTCGATGCACGCCGCAACACTCTGGCCCAGATGACCGGGCGCCGCATTGTGCAAATGGTCCAGGAAGATCTGTGCATGTCACGCATCCTGACACGAGCGGCCTTCGAGAATGCGATTCGCGCCAACGCTGCCATCGGTGGGTCCACTAACGCCGTGATCCATCTGATCGCGATCGCTCGTCGCATCGGGGTGCCGCTCGTTCTCGATGACTTTGACCGGCTCGGGTCGGCCCTGCCCTGTCTCGTGGACCTTCAGCCTTCGGGCCAGTACCTGATGGAAGATTTCTTTTACGCCGGCGGTCTGCCCGCTGTTCTGCGGGAATTATGTGAGGCAGGCGTACTGAACCGCGACGCTTTGACGGTCAACGGCAAGGCCATCGAGGAGAATGTCCGAGAAGCGCCTTGCTGGAATCGTGACGTGATTCACCCCTTCGCCGACCCGTTCAAACCAAGCGCCGGAATTACTGTGCTGCGAGGCAATCTTGCTCCCGACGGCGCAGTCATCAAGCTGTCCGCCGCCAGCCCGCAACTCTTGCAACATCGAGGTCGCGCCGTGGTTTTCGACTCGATCGAAGATTTTCACTCTCGCATCGATGATGAAGCATTGGAGATCGACGAAAGCTGCGTCATGGTTCTCAAGAATTGCGGGCCGCGTGGTTATCCCGGCATGGCGGAAGTCGGCAATATGCCCTTGCCGCCAAAACTCTTGCGCAAGGGTGTGACCGACATGGTGAGAATTTCGGACGCCCGCATGAGTGGGACAGCTTACGGCACGGTTGTCCTGCACATTTCGCCCGAAGCTGCGGCCGGCGGTCCGCTGGCGCTGGTAGAAACCGGCGACATGGTCGCGCTTGACGTCGCTCAACGGGTTATCAGCCTGCACGTTGATGAAGCCACCATGGCCGCCCGCCGCGCTCAATGGGCTCCTCCGGCCCTGCCTGCTCGCGGGTGGGAGAGGCTGTATGTTGAGCATGTACAGCAGGCGCATCTCGGAGCGGATCTCGATTTTCTGGTCGGTCGCAGCGGAGCTCACGTTGCGCGCGACTCACACTGACTAACGGATGAAGCGGAAAGCATGAACGACGAGTGGAACCGGCGACGATTGCTCAAACATCTAGCGGCATCTTCCGCGGCCCTTGTCTTGCCACGCGGAATGGTCGCAGCCCCGGCAATGCTGGAGGGCGCCCCAGCAGATCGTGAGATTCAGATCGTCTCCGTCAGCCCGCACACTGTTCGGCTCACCGTTCTTCCGATAAGAGGCGGCCAGACAGTCGCGATCCCCTCGGATGGATCTCTCGTGCAAAGGTCCTGGGGTGATCCAGTCGCGCGACTCCGGGGAAATGCGCCAGCCCAGGAATTCCGAGTTGGCAGTTTGAGTGTCCACGTCTCTGCCGATCCGATTCTCCTCATCATGACCACGCCGAAGGGCGAAGTCATCCAACGCCTCCATGTAGCCAGCGACACCGGAATCGTTTCTTTTCTGACTGGCGATTCACCTCTCCTCGGGCTCGGAGAAGGCGGACCGCAGTTTGATCGTCGGGGTTCTACCGACGCCATGGTGAGTGGGCAGGGAGGGTATCATCTCGCGACTCACGGTGGACGTGTTCCCATCCCATGGGTTATCAGCACGGCAGGCTGGGCAATGTTTATCCACCAGCCATTCGGAACCTTCGATTTCACTGGACCTCAAAGCAAGTTTCAGCCGTCCAGGACAGATGTCGCCCTCGACATTTTCTTCGTGGCCTCCCCCGACCCCGCCACGATTATGGCAGAATATGCGCGGCTGACGGGCCACGCGGAATTGCCTCCTGTTTGGAGCTTCGGCTATCAGCAATCGCATCGGACCCTCGCCAGCCGTGAGGAGATACTCGCCGAAGCAACAACGTTTCGCGAGAAGAAACTTCCCTGCGACGCACTCATCTTTTTAGGCACGGGGTTCTGTCCGTCGGGTTGGAATACCGAAAATGGATCGTTCTCCTGGAACTCTCAGGTTTTCCCCGAACCCAAGGAAATCGTCGACAAACTCCACAAGGAGAACTTCCGGGTCGTGCTCCACGACGTGATTCTGAATGACAAACTCCGCGGAACAGTTCACGACTCGTGCGAGTTGTCTAGGTTCGATCTGGAGCAAGCCATTTGCTACTGGGATGCCCACCGCAAAGACTTCGCCCTTGGTGTGGACGGCTGGTGGCCCGATGAAGGTGATCCGCTGGACATCGCATCACGACTGGTGCGCAACCGCATGCACTGGGAGGGCCCACAACTAGACCGCC
>CAZILJ010000513.1:0-5127 GCA_964539915.1 uncultured Acidobacteriaceae bacterium
GCGCTGGTGCTTTTAATCTGCGCTGGCTTGATGATTCGCACTTTCGCGGCATTGCGGAAAGTCGATCCGGGATTTGCTGAGCCGCAGCACTTGCAGGTCATGCGAATTTCCATTCCGGACCTGCTGATCACCGAGCCGGAACGAGTAACCCGAACCCAGAACGCAATCCTCGACAAGCTTGCCGCGACTCAGGGAGTGAAGTCCGCTGGGTTCGCGAGCGATATGCCGATGGAAGGCTTCGACTCGGATTGGGACGAAATCTTTGCGAAAGACAAGGTTTATTCCGGCGATCTGATCGCGCCGTTGCGGCTGTACAAGAATATTTCTCCCGGTTTCTTACAGACGGCCGGGACAAGATTAGTGGCGGGGCGCGAGATGACGTGGAGTGAAGTCTACGCGCTCCGGCCGGTCGTAATGGTTTCCGAAAATTTGGCGCGCGAGATGTGGGGAACTCCCTCGGCAGCAATCGGGAAATACCTGCGCGAGTACTCCAACATGCCGTGGCATGAAGTCATCGGTGTCATTCAGGACGTTCGCGAGAAGGGCTTGCAGGAGAAGGCGCCGGAAATCGTGTACTGGCCTCCGCTCGTGCAAAATCGTTTTGCTCCGGCAGTGCGGACAACGACGTTCGTGATCCGAAGCGAGCGCGCAGCCACCGAGAGCTTTATGAACGAGGTGCGTGCGGCGGTATGGTCGGTGAATTCGAACTTGCCACTGGCATCGGTGCGAACAATGGAGGAAGTGTATGACAAATCCATCGCCCGAATTTCCTTCACATTGGTGATGCTCGGAATCGCCGGAGCAATGGCGCTCGCCTTGGGAATCATAGGCATCTATGGCGTGATGTCTTACACGGTGTCACAGCGCAAACGAGAAATTGGCATTCGCTTGGCGCTCGGAGCGCAGAGCGGAAACGTGCTGCAAATGGTTCTGAAGCAGGGCGCGAAATTAACCTTGGTGGGGGTGGCCATTGGAATCGGCGCTGCTTTCGGATTAACCCGGCTGATGACACACTTGTTATTTGGCGTGGCAGCGCACGATCCGCTGACGTTTGTTGCGGTTGCTGCCCTGCTCCTTCTGATTGCGCTTTTGGCGTGCTACATTCCCGCTCGCCGCGCGGCGCTCGTCAATCCGATGGTGGCGCTTCGCTGTGAATAATTCATGATCCGGCGCCTCCGGCCGGATGACGGGAAAACCTTCCCTTACGCTTTTTACTTCCGGGTTGCCGACAAGCACTAAACCGCTCGGCGTCCGAGGCTCACACCGCATCGCCCCGTCGCCGGCCTGAGCCCGACTTTTCGCGCCGCATATTCGTGAACAGGTAGTCATGGGCAGCCTTGGCTTTTGCGATCGTACCGGGTCAGGGACCCGGTTATGTCGATCGCCAGCGCCTTGAGCTTGCCGTCTGTAGGAATCAGACTGTCAGGCGCGACCAACCGGTTCATCGAGGCGCACACGAAGCTAGGCTTGTGGTCTTTGCGCTCGAGTTACGCCGAATTGCCGTGCAAGCATTCCCTGCGCGCGACTTCGCGCTCGAGAGTGAACTCTGCTTTGCCCAGCGCGGAATTCAGCATCTCGGCGTATATCATCCTAATTGCCATAGTCGGGTTCGTGGGTCATCTGCATTTTGGCGGGAGCCTTGTTCGGCGACAACGCGCACAGTTTGATGCTGGTCGGTCTGCGGGCGCAGCACCCACACGCGCCCTCGCTTCACTTCGGCGGGAATATCCTTCACGGCTAAGTTGTAGGTGAAGCGGAAGGTGCGGGTTGGCGGGCTGAACTTCTCCGCATTTGAGCTCGCTTGGGCAGTCAACAGGCACGCTGGAAAACGACCAGCAGCAACGGCGCGAGAACTCGCAGCCTTATAGAGACACCGTATGTAGATGAGCGGTCGATTGGGGGGTGGAACTGTCCGGCGATCAAAGTTGGGCAGTGCATGCGAGGCCTGTGGGCGGTTTCTGTAGCTTCGCTGAAAAATAAAAGTTGACGCCTGTCCAATGTTCTTAATCTGGTATAGCATCCATCGGATACGAGATTCACCATGACAACCAACGCATCCTCAGTGAGAAATGAGGTAACCACGGTGGCCCATCAACCGCAAGCAGCCAACGGTCTTGCAATCGTGCGGATAACGATCGGCGCTATGTTAGTGTGGGTTTTCTTCGAGAATTTAGGCAAAGGCCTCTACAGTCCCGCGGGCTACGCGGGCCTCATCAACTATTACATCAAGCAGGGTCATTCGCCGGCCGCGTGGAAAGCGGTCATGGGTCTGGTGGCGAGCCACGCCGCGATGGCGGCTCCCATGCAAGCACTGACAGAAATCTCGCTCGGCATTCTGCTGGTCATCGGTCTGCTCACGCGCCCGGTCGCTTTCGTGGCGTTCCTGTACCTTGCAAGCCTTTGGGTTTCGGAATGGGGCACCTCGTGGATTTGGGAACTGCTGGTTCCTGTGCTCGCATCGCTGGCGCTCGCGGTTGGACGCGCGGGCAGAGCGTGGGGCGTAGACGCATGGCTCGCGCAGCGGCGGCCGACCTCTCCTTGGTGGTGATTTGAGCCAAGGTCAAGTGCGAGTGTCGGTCATCATTCCTACGCGCAACGAAGTGTCGGCCATCAGCCGCGTTCTCGCCGATCTCCCAGCCAATCTCGTCAACGAGGTCCTGGTTGTCGACAGCAACTCAACTGACGGCACGCCCGAGATCGCGGCGAAGATGGGAGCATGCGTTGTTCACGAACCTCGCCGCGGATACGGGCGTGCGTGTCTCACCGGGCTCGCCTGCGCCGATGCACCCGATGTAGTCGTTTTCCTCGACGGTGACTACAGCGACCGCCCTTCCGAGCTGCCGATTCTACTGGCTCCGATCATTGAGGGGCGCGCTGATATTACGCTCGGTTCCCGCCTGCAGGGGCGGCGTTCTGCTGGGGCGTTGCCTTGGCATCAGGTTTTGGGTAATCGTCTCGCCGCTAGCCTGATCAGGCTTCTCTATGGACTAGAAATCACTGATCTCGGACCGTTTCGTGCTGGCCGCGCAGAAGTACTACGAGCGCTCGCCCTTGAAGAGACCACCTATGGCTGGGCCGTTGAAATGATCTTAAAAGGCGCGCTACGAGGGTGCCGGATCGTCGAGGTGCCGGTCAGCTACCACCCGCGTATCGGAAAATCGAAGATCAGCGGCACGCTGAAGGGCACGATCGGCGCCGCTTGGTTCATTCTCAGCTTGATAGTGCGCTATTATTTCCGACACCGAAGAGCCGGGAAAACCCGGCCAGTGTAGAGGCTCGCGTCAAAAAGTCTATGAAATCTTCAAGCGAGGCGGTAATGCGTTCGTCAGGGAGTGACCGCGTGCTCGTAATCATGGCGAAAGCGCCGAAGCCAGGTGCGGTGAAGACCCGCCTGGGTCCCAGCCTTTCTCCTAAGGCTGTCGCTGCTTTCTATTGCTGTCTTCTGGACGACACGCTAGCGCTGGCGCGGTCACTGGGCGGTGTGGAAGTTGCCATCATGTGCCCGGACTCGGACGTAAACGAACTGACGCAGTTGACAGGCGACGAGGCGAGCATAGTTGCGCAGAAAGGTGAAGGTCTTGCAGCAGCTCTCACTTCGGTGTTTGCGCACTTCTCAGAAGGTCATCAACGGCGCACCATTGCCTTCAACAGCGACAGCCCACACCTGCCGCGTTCTGTTCTCGAGGACGCGTTCGAAACGCTGGCCGCACATGATCTGGTGGTTGGACCAACGTATGACGGAGGCTACTATCTGGTCGGGGCAAAGGCTTTTCATCCTACGCTTTTCGAAGGCGACGGAATGGGCACCAGGAGTGCGCTGGAGAGACTCCTATCGCGCGCACAAACTCTTGACCTTTCCGCAGGTTTCGCAGCTCCCTTTTACGATATTGATGTAGTTGATGACCTGACTCGGTTGGCAGCGGAGTTGCGGTTGGCTCCGGCAAGGGCGCCGCGCACTGCGGCGTGGCTCAAACAGTGGGAGCTTGTGCCGGCAAAATTACCGACGGACGCGGGAGAAGTGTGACAGTGAAGCTCACTCCCGAGTGGAGAGTGTACCTGCTCGGCGCCACGTTGTGCGTGGTGCTAACGAAGTGCTCACGCAACTTCGGCGATAGAGGCGGACCGTACTTCATGGCCTCTTTGGCACTTGCGGGCATGGTGTATCTCTTAGCGATCCGTGAGTTTTTTGCTACGCCCAGATTTGGCCGACGCGTAGTCGTCATTGGGCTCGTCCTGGCCGCTGCGTGGCACATTGAATTTCTTCGCGTGCCCTCGGGAGACGATGATGATGATATTCATCGATATGTTTGGGATGGCCGCCTGCAGAGGCTTGGCTACAACCCCTATCTTGTCGTTCCCAGCGATCCTGCCGTTAAAGGGCTGCATACTTCGGAAACCCGCAACTTGAACAACCCGGATCTACCGAGCCCATATCCACCAGGAGCGCTGCTATTCTTCCGCGCAGTAACTGCAATTCATGAGTCTGTCTCGGCCCTTAAAATTGCATTTGTGATGTGCGATTTCGGGATTGCTCTTGTTTTGCTTGATCTCTTGCAAACTAGCGGACGGGGTGCGCACTGGGTTCTTGCGTATGCGTGGCACCCACTACTGGCAACGGAAGTAGCAGGAAGTGGTCACATCGACATTGTCGGCACGCTGCTGTTGGTGATATCTGTCGCCGCGCTCGCACGTCGTTGGCGTGCGATCGCAGCCCTGACGTTTGGGCTAGCTGTTGCGGTGAAATTCCTGCCGATTGTACTGTTGCCCCTCTACTGGAAACGGGTTCGCATTCGCGACGCTGCGCCGGCGGCCGTCGTGGTCGGACTCTTGTACGTGCCATTTCTTAATCACGGCCGCATTCCGACCGGCTCGCTTGGTAGGTATGTGCAGAGTTTCCGCTTTAATGGTCCCGTGTTTGCGGCACTCGATCAAGTGGCGCCTCCGCAGTTGCTAGTTGCCCTGGCTGTGTTCGTCGGATTAGTAACTGCAATCTGGCTAAGAAGCGCGGTGCGCAAATGGTCTCCGGACATATTTGCCTGGCCAATGGCAGCATCTCTTGTATGCGCTCCCGTCGTATTCCCATGGTATCTTCTCTGGCTGCTGCCATTTCTGATGTCGGCCTCGACG
>CAZILJ010000514.1:0-1921 GCA_964539915.1 uncultured Acidobacteriaceae bacterium
CGACGGCCTTTTCATGACCCTCATCCTGCTGACGCTGTCACTGTGTTTTCTGTTGAACGCTTATTGGGAAGCGCGCGATCGTGGGTTGATTGGCAAGAAGAGAGCGGCGCCCGCGAAGACCCCGGCAGCCAAAGCGAGCTAGAGTCATTCGGATCGAGGAAAGCGCAATAAGAAATGGCAACCCACGCAACAACTTTGACGCGGCCGTTGGAGAGACCGGGATCAGCGGGCTTGCTGTTACCGGCATTTACTCTCTGGTGGCGGGAGATCGTGCGCTTCTACCGTCAGCCAACGCGCGTCGTTGGCGTGCTGGCCTCGCCGCTAGTGTTCTGGTTGGTCATTGGTTCCGGTTTCGGAACATCGTTCCGCTCGGGCGGCGGCCCCGGCCAGCAGCATTACCTGGATTATTTCTATCCCGGCGCACTGATCATGATCGTTCTGTTCACTTCGATCTTCACCATGATGTCGGTGATCGAAGACCGCAAGGAAGGCTTTCTGCTTTCGGTGCTGGTAGCGCCCGTTCCGCGCACCGCGATCGTGCTGGGTAAGGTTCTCGGTGGCACGACGCTTTCGGCAGTTCAAGGCATGATTTTCTTGATCTTCGCGCCGTTCGCCGGCGTGCATTTGCATCCCCTACAGGTGCTTTTGGTCACCCTAGTGGTGTTCCTGGTTTCGTTTTCCCTGACTGCACTCGGCTTCGCGATCGCCTGGCCGATGGATTCGTCGCAGGCCTTTCACGGCATCGTCAACCTGTTTCTGATTCCGCTTTGGCTGTTGTCCGGCGCTCTGTTTCCTCTCTCAGGCGCTTCGAAATCCCTTCAAATAGTTATGCGCCTGAACCCGCTCACCTATGGAGTAGAAGCCCTGCGCGGTCTCCTATATCCCTCGGCGGAGACCACTTTCCCGCTCCCGTCCGCGATGGCAACGCTCCTGTTGTTTTCCTTAGTCATGTTGGCACTGGCGGTCCTGATGGCAAACCGCCGCACGACGAGGCCCGCTGCGTGATCGCTGAGCAATACGCCTTCTTCCCGGCTCTCAACGCAACCCTGAACGGAACCAGCGCCGCGCTACTGCTCACCGGACGCGTCCTGATCGCGAAAGGACGCATCGCTGCACACCGCGCCTGCATGATCGCTGCTGTGATTGCATCGGCACTGTTCCTGGGTTGCTACCTGTTCTTCCACTTCAAAGTCGGGAATATTCTGTTTCTAGGCCAGGGCTGGGCCCGCCCCGTCTATTTCGCGATTCTGATTTCGCATGTCACTCTGGCGATTGTCATCGTTCCTCTGGCGATCATTACTCTCAGCCGTGGCCTAAAAGCCCGCTACGCTAAACATCGCGCCATCGCCCGTTGGACCTGGCCGCTGTGGATGTACGTTTCGATCACCGGCGTGATCGTATATTTCATGCTGTACCAATGGTTCCCGCATAGCTGATCCGTAGCGCGCGGCATCTTGCCGGCCGTACTGTGGGTGTCTGGCCCGCGGTTTGAATGAATTATGACGACGCTGAAACTCAAGATCGATGTTTCCGGAACCGTCGGCGACGCCGCCTGGCGCGAGATCCGCCAGTTCGATCAGATTCAAAGCGCGGACTTCGGTCCCCAGTTCGGCAGCGGTGGACGCTGCAACCATTCGCCGAATGCTCCCCATGCCAAAGGCGAATGGATCGGAGCCGAAATCAAGCTCCAGACGCCACTTCTGGCGCAGTACGCCATGTCGCACTACCTCGAGCAGGAGCGGGTGCTTGACGCAGACGTAGAATAAGAACATTCTGCTATATTTTTCGGGATAGCCATGTCCGCTCCTTCAGAAACTTCCACAACGCGCGACCCGCAACTCGGCACAGACAGCGGAGCCGCGTCAGCAACGAAGCCCAAGCGCAGCATGTCGCGCACACAGAAGATTCTGTTCTTCGCCAC
>CAZILJ010000515.1:0-14494 GCA_964539915.1 uncultured Acidobacteriaceae bacterium
CGCGCCCAAAAACTCGCCGCCGAAACCCAAACCCCTGAAGGCGCAGTCTTCCTCGTGCGATTAGACTGATAGGCCAAGGAGCGCCATCAACGTCATACCATCAAGCACCCGCTTTCGTGGAGCAGCGGAATGATGGCTGTCGCAGCTGGCGTCTATTGGGTGCTGCGCCTTGCCGGCTTCCACCAACTCTTCGTCAACGACGCCGAAGGCAGGGGCACGTTGCTCGAGATCATCGGCACTCTCTACAGGGTCGTATACGCCTTCGCCACTTATGTCATCTGGGGACAGTTGGCTGCGGTTGAAAACGAAAGACTCAAGGAGTCCGGCGCCCTGAAGGACCTCGTCCTTTTCAGCAAGGGGCTCAAAGAGGCACACGTGATCCCACCGTCCGCTCCGTACGCGCCTACGCCCGCGCAGTCACGGTGTCGGAATGGGGAATGCTCTCCAGAGGCGAGGACAGCGGGCGGACCGACAAGCTACTCTCCGGAATCGTCTCCAGCGTTACCGAGGCGACTGCCAGGGATGAATCCGAGCGCAGGGCGCACGGCCGCCTGCTGGAAATTGCCAACCGGGCCAGCGGGCACCGCGACGAAAGACTCGCACTCAGCGTGAAGCGCATCCCGCGCAACCTTCTTCTGTTCGTGACCTTGACCGCATGCCCGATTCTGTATTCTGCTCTTTTCTATCCCTTTCACAACCTGGCGCTGCTCTGCTTTGCTCATTTTGTGCTCACGGACCTGGAGAATCCTTTTGATGGCACCTCGAACGTCGACGCCAAGCCCTTTGATGATCTGGCCACAAAGTATCGACAGCTCGATGAGTAGCTTTCGAAGCCAACTGAGTGCCAACTGAGCTGACAGGTTTGCGCCCGGGATGCTATCGTTCCGCCAGGTGAGTCGTGATGACCGATCCCCATTGCCTTTTCTGCCGCATCCTCCGCGGCGAGATTCCCGCGAAGAAAGTTCACGAGGACGAACACGTGTTTGCCTTTGAAGACATCGATCCCAAAGCGCCGACGCACGTGTTAATTATTCCGAAGAAACATTTCGCTGGATTGAAAGAAGCGGAAGCGGGCGACGCGGAGATCATCGGCCGCTGCCATCTCGCAGCTGCCCAGATCGCCCGCCAACGCAAGATCGAGAATGGATACCGCACCGTGCTCAACGTGGGTCCCGGCGCAGGACAATCCGTGTTCCACCTGCACGTTCACTTGCTCGGCGGACGCAACCTGGCTTGGCCTCCGGGATAGTTTCAACGATTCATGACGGCAAGGAACTTCGGCCGGTCACCGTCCTGGGTCGAACTCCTTCTGATACTGTTCCCAGCGCTGGCGAACGCCGGCCATGATCTGCCGGTACTCGGCGTCGGAGCGCAGGCTATCGTAGTTCTTGTCTCGTTCGAACCACGGGTAGTTCGTATTTCCGAGCACAATGGTTCGCTTGAGCCAGATAAGCGAGCGCTGCCGGTCTCCGAGGAGAGCATAGATTCCTCCCAGCCAGTATGCCGCGTCCCCATCCGCGATCTGCTCGGGGTGGTATTGAAAGATCTTGGGATCGATCTTTTCCCGCTGGCCTCGCGATGCGTAGAAGAATGCCGACATCATCAGAGGCGAGTTGTCGCTGGAGTCACCGGCGAGTTGGATCGCTCGATTCAGGTTCGCTTGTGCTTCGTCGAGTTTGCCTTGGTAGTAAAGCACTCCGCCAAAATAGGCCAAGGCCTTGAATTGGTCGGGATTTTTCGCGACCAGCTGCCGCATTTCCTGTTCCGCTTCAGGCGCTCTTCCGCTGTAGAGGAGCATGCGCGCATGCATCCAGTGTGGCTGCGGCAGCGTGGGATTCAATTCCGTGAGCCGGCGGTACGCTTGTTCGGCGAGCTCATTGAAGCCCGCGTAGTAGTAGGAATACCCCAGCATTTGCCAGGCAGTTTCGTTGTTTGGGGCGAGGGCCACCGCGCGTCTCGCGGTGCGGATCGCCTCTTGTTCCCGCCCTGCCTCGCCGTACGCGCCTCCCAGCGCGATCAATCCCTCCAATGACTGCGGGTTGATCTTCAGGGCGTTCTGTGCCGCGATCACGCTGCGCTTCACGTTGGCCTCGGCATCGTCAACAAAGTTTGCCCCTTGCAGCGAATAAAACTGCGCGAGGAGTGCGTAGGCGTCGACAAAGTTCTTGTCCAACGAAATCGCATGCAAAAGCAGACGCTCGCCGTCCGCGATACTCTGCAGCCGCGAATGCACGAAATACTCATTGAGATAGTAACGGGCCTGCAGGTAATCGTTATAGGCATCCACGCTCGTCGTCGTCGGCTGTTGGATGGACTTCTGTTCCGTGGGAGAGATTTCGATCTGCAGTCCTTCCACGACTTTGGCCGCAACCTGATCTTCAAACGTCAATATGTCCGTGCTGCGCAGATCGTAGCGCTCGGACCACCGGGTAGTGCCCGTGCGGCCGTCGATCAGTTGAACCGTCACCCGAATCACGCCCGCGGAGCGCTGGTAGGTTCCTTCCAGCACGCTCTCGACGCCGAGAGCCTTGGCCACTTCCGCTGGCTCCGGCGCTTCCTTCGCATACTTCAAAACGGATGTTGTCGGCCGCACTGCGAGGTTCTGCAACGAGGTTAAGCGGCTGATGATTGCGTCCGTGATCCCAATGCCCCAGCTGTCTGTTGTCGCGGCAGAAATGTCATGAAAGGGAAGCACGGCAATGGTTTCCAGGGAAATGGTTTCCAGAGATGACTTGAAAACAATGCTGCTCGCCTGCGAGGAGTGGGCGAATGACTGGTAAATGCGGACAGCAACTGCGACTAACACTCCGACCAGCAAAACCGCTGCCACCAAAATCCCTTCTTTGCGATATCTGCCTGCTTGCGGCTTTGCGGTTGGCTCCGCGGCCGGGCTCGGAAGTCTTCCCGACTCGCTGTCGCGCCTGGCTCGCTTCAGATCGGCTTTCAACTCCTTCGCGGACTGATAGCGAACCTCGCGATCTTTCTCCAGAGACTTGCAGATCACGTCTTCGACCTTCTTGGGGAGATCGGGATTCAGCCGCACCGGAACTACAGGGATTTTGTGAAGGATGCTGTCGAAAATTGCTCCTGAGCTTTCGCCGCGAAACGGAAGCGCGCCGGTTGCCATTTCGTACAGCACGACACCGAATGAAAACAGGTCGGTGCGGTTGTCGAGTTCCTTCGCCAAAACCTGCTCCGGGGACATATAGGCGACCGTTCCCAGCGTGCTGCCTGGACTGGTCAAGTGCTCGTCGCCAATCACGGTCGCGGTGGCCTCGATCCCCATGGGCTCGGGTTCTCGCGCGCTCACCTTGGCCAGGCCGAAGTCGAGAACCTTGGCGTGTCCGCGTTTCGTGACGAAGATGTTGGCGGGTTTGATATCGCGATGAATGATGCCTTGCGCATGAGCGGCGTCGAGCGCGTCCGCAATCTCGATACCGATACTCAGCACCTGCTCCAGTTCCATTGCGCGACTGCCAATCAGGTGCTTCAGGGTCGAGCCGTCAAGAAACTCCATGGCGATGAATGCCTGGCCATTCTGATCGCCGATGTCGTAGATCGTGCAAATGTTGGGATGATTCAGAGCGGAGGCGGCCTGCGCCTCGCGTTGAAAACGCGCCAGGGCCTGCGGATCGCGGGCAACCTCTTCGGGTAGAAATTTGAGAGCTACGAAACGGTGTAGGCGAGTGTCCTCGGCCTTATAAACGACGCCCATCCCGCCACCGCCGAGCCTCTCGACAATTCGGTAGTGCGAAATCGTCTGGCCGATCACAGGTCCAAGTTTACTTCACGGAGGAGTTACCGAGTCCTTTGGTCGCTTCGGTGCCAGGTTGCAGACGAGTTTCATCGCGGGCGACTTCGCTTCCTGCTACCGAGCCCGTTCCGGCTGGTCTAATGGCGCGACCTAGTTCACGTCGCCGAGGGAGCAGGAACCTGGACCGCGAGGATCGCCGCACGATCCGCAGGCACCGGCTGGTGACGACGACGAAGGTGACGAGCCCTTCGCGGATACCGCGAACACCGAGAGCTGAGGGTCCAGCCTGGTGGCGTGGCACTTGGGACACTCCGCTTTTTCCTTGCCGTAAAGCAGGGTCTCGAACTGGTGGTGGCATTCCTTGCAGATGTACTCAAAAATGGGCATGGGGTCACTCCGACTCCTCTCCATTAGAATCAATTTGTGAAGAGTTCGCAAATTCCTGATTCCCAGGCCCCTGCCTCGGAAGATACTGGTTCTCGAGATACTGGCTCTCGGATCCCACCTTCTGCCGGGCAATGGTCCTCGCGTGAGCCGTTTCGCTCGCGACGGTGGCTGGGTGGCGGACATGTGCAGACGATTGCCAGCTTTCTGCTGCCGCGAAGACTTCAGCTGCCCGCGGCGGAGGAGCGGCTGGTTGAAGTTGCGCCGGGAATCAAAGTTCGCTGCTGGTGCTACTGGCAGCGGGATCTTGACCGGCAAGCGGCCCTTACCTTGATCGTTGTTCACGGCCTCGAAGGGTCTTCCGACTCGCAGTACATGCTGGGTGTGACGCGCAGCGGCTTGGCGTCGGGTATGAATGTCGTACTCATGAACCAGCGGAACTGCGGCGGGATGGATGCTTGCGCGCCCACACTCTACAACTCCAGCCTGTCCAGCGATGTAGCCGCGGTTGCACGAAATGTGCTCGCACACGATGGAGTCTCGCGATTCGCTTTGGTTGGTTTTTCCATGGGCGGAAATTTGGTGCTGAAACTGGCGGGCGAGTGGGGAAACGAAGGTCCGACTCAATTTCGAGCCGCAGCTGCAGTTTGTCCAGCGGTCGATCTGGCGGCTTCGGCCGATGCCCTGCATGAGCCGCGCAACCGAATCTATGAGTATTACTTTCTGATGCAATTATTCCGCAGGATACGCATCAAAGCCCGGCTTTTTCCCGGGAAGTTTGATCTATCGAGGTTGCGGGGTGTCCGCACCTTACGAGCGTTTGATGACCGAATTACGGCCTACTACTGCGGATTTACGGGCGCGGATGATTACTACGCGCGGGCAGCGGCGGCCAACGTCGTGGACAGGATCGCGGTGCCCACGTTGATTCTTCATGCTGCGAATGATCCGTTTATCCGGATCCGCCATGAAACTCTGCAACGCATAGCTCGGAACCCCTACATTACTTATCTGGAGACTGAGGATGGCGGCCACTGCGCCTTCCTCGGTGATCGCAACGGCGATCCGGCGGACGACGGCCGGTGGGCCGAACGCGAGGTAGTCGAGTTTCTGCGGCACGTGGGTTGAGATTTTCCCGGCTGGGTTGCACCAAAGCCCTTCAACTGGCGCGGGCTGGAGCGCGATGGAGCCAGGATCTGGCTTCCGCCCCACGGCCTCTCATCCATCCCTTGGTCTGGGTGCGAATGTACGCCAATGCCAACATAGCGAGAGAAATCACCAACAGTCCCAGGGTGGCTCCGCGAATCCCAAGCGAGTGCTTCGGCAGAATCGAGACGCGGCCGTAGACGAATTCGATGTGGACCCAATAGACCAGCAGAGATGCCTGGCCAAGTTGAATCAGTGGGCTGAATCCCCACTGGCCTGCGCCCCATCGGCACCACGCATAACTCGCAGTCAGAATCACCAGCAACATACCAACTCGGATCAGGAAAAAGCTAGGGCTCGTGAGCCAATAATCGTAGACGGAATAAATCTGCCAGGTCTGCGCGTCGAGCCAGCGGGCAAAGCCGATCAGAGCGATGCCAGCCAGGCCTAGTAAAAAAAAGATTCGCGATCCCAGGTTGCGCCCCCACGGGCTGTGCAGAATGAATCCCACGGCTAGACCGGCGAAGGCGAAGCCGGTCCAGGGAAAAACCGGGAAGAGGCCGGTTTGTGGAGTTCCGAGATTGTGCACGCCGTCTACGTACGACTCAAGCGGCCAGGGCAGCCAGCGCGGCCGCCATGCGTACCACAGCAGCGGGGTCAGCAGAGAGATCAGCAATGCGGTACCGGCCGCCGATAAGACCAATGCTTGACGCGACCGTCGGCCGCGCGCCAGAGCTAAGGTAAGCCAGATGAGGATGCCCATCAGCATCATGGATAAGCCGATCGTGTTGAGAACATCGACCCGCAAGAGGTCGCTTTTAGGCGCCCATCCCCAAGCCACCAGGTACTCCTGCAACCGAAAAAGCAGCCCGTACCCGAAGACTTCTGCGCCGCGACGGATGGTAGCGCGGCCGATGTCGGCTGTCGAATGATTTTTCTGACGCAGTTTCTCCGTGACCAGTGCGAGCGAGATTCCGGCCAAGAAAAGAAACAAGGGTGCAGGAAAGGTTCCGCCTAACTGGGAGTACATGAAAAAGCCGCTTTGGCGGGCTTGGGGACTGAGCCACGAGTCGTAGCAGTGGGTCTGGAACATCAGCAGGCAAGCCAGACCACGCATCCAGTCGATGTAGGCAATCCGGGATTTTGCAGCGTCTGGCAGCGGCATACGCGGCTGAATTCGCAACCGGCAGTATACGGCAACGGGGGCCTATTCCGTGTTTTCCCGGGGCGCTGTCCTGATCTCATACCTCAAACGCCCGATTTAGCGAGCCGTTTTGCCGGAGAACTGCCGCGCTTACAAACTTTTACGTCATACGATTGTCATCTTTCTTGACACGATACAACCTTCTTTTCCTGGTACTTATCGAATAAGGGCAAGCCTCTAGTAGCTTAAAATATATTCCAGCATTCTGAACTTCCCTGGAGCCATAATGCGAATTGTGAAGTCGGTCTTTCCCGTTCTTCTCCTAACCAGCTTTTTCTCCACCGCCAGTTATGGCGCCGTCGCGGACCGAGTTACGGGAGAGATTGATCCCAGCCAGGTGGTAAAGGTGAAAGGGAACATCCACGGCTTCGCCCAGCGTGAAACTGACCTCGGGCGGGCTGACGCCAGCAAGATGATCCAGGGGGTAACGCTTGTCTTCCATCCTTCCGCCGCGCAGCAGAAGGACCTCGATAATCTTCTCGCCCAGCAGCAGGATCGCTCGTCCCCGAACTATCGCAAGTGGCTTACGCCAGCCCAGTTTGCGGATCGTTTCGGCATGTCCCGAGCCGATATCAAACGCGTCGTTGGCTGGTTGCAATCTCAGGGCTTCGCCGTGACCTCAGTCGCCAACAGCCGCAACGAGATTTCCTTTGATGGCACGGTATCGCAAATCGAGACTACGTTCGGGACCGAGATACACAATTACGCGGCGGACGGCGTGGTTCATTTCGCCAACGCGACCGACCCGTCGGTGCCCGCTGCGCTTGCGGAATCGGTGCTGGCCGTCGGACACCTTCACGACTTCGCCCCGAAGCCTCGAATGAAAGCCCGGCCGCATCTGACTTCGTATGTGAGCGGCAATCATTTTCTGACCCCTGGCGATTTCGCGACGATCTATGACGTGACGCCGCTCTACAACAGCAGCATTGACGGCACTGGCCAGAAGATCGCTGTCGTGGGACAAAGCAGCGTCAACCCGACCGATCTCAGCAACTTCCGCAGCAACGCCGGCCTGTCCGCGAACCCACCTACGATGACGCTTTTGCCGGGCACGACTTCCACACGGTGCGCGGGGGACGAGGGTGAATCCGACCTGGATCTCGAGTGGTCCGGCGGAGTGGCCAAAAACGCCTCCATAATTTTCGTATACGCGGGCCTAGAGACTGGCGATTCCTGCACCGGAAACCGTACCGCCACCGTTTGGGACGCCCTCAACTACGCGGTGCAAAACAAGGTTGCCCCTTTTATCAGCACCAGCTACGGGTTTTGCGAATCAGGATTAGGAACAGCTTTTACCAGCCAACTTCGGTCATGGGTGCAGCAAGCTAACACGCAACGCCAGACCGTCGTGGCCGCTTCCGGTGACTCCGGTGCCGCCGATTGCGACGGTGCCGTCACTTCCGCCACCATGGGATTAGCCGTGGACGCTCCCGCTTCCGTTCCCGAAGTGACGGGCATGGGCGGCAACACGTTCACCGGGGATGTGGCTGGTACGGTATCCGGAACCGGGTCTACCACCAATGCCGCCGCTACCACGTTTTGGATGGGCACAACCAACAGTAAAGACACGGTCTCTTCGGCAATTTCCTACATCCCTGAAGATGCCTGGAATGACACTGCTTTCGATATTACTAACGGCGCCGGTTTGGCGGCCTCGGGTGGCGGAGCCAGTATCTTCTTTGCGAAGCCTACCTGGCAGACGGGAACTGGTGTGCCCAATGATGGCAAACGCGACGTGCCCGATCTAGCGATCGGGGCCTCTCCCAATCACGACGGATATCTGGTCTGCTCCGAGGACGACCCTAGCGGCACCATTGTCCCGAGTTGCACAACGGGGTTCCGCAGCGGTGCCGCACCGGGCAGCTTTACCGCTGTCGGCGGCACCTCGGTGGCTGCGCCAACTTTTACCGGCATTCTGGCCCTTATCAACCAACAGCTCGGCGCGACTGGCTTGGGGAACGTCAATCCCGATCTGTATCAGTTCGCCGCAAGCAGTTCTTCGCCATTCCACGATGTGATCACGGGCAACAACATCGTGCCGTGCACTACCACCGTTCCTGCGGTTGCCGGTTGCCCCGCGGGCACAACGCAGTTCGGCTTTAGCGCCGGCCCCGGTTACGACCAGGTCACCGGCCTCGGCTCGGTGGATACAGGCAAGCTGGCTACTGCCTTCGCCGCAACCGTCACGCCGAACTTCACCCTCACTCCCACAACCCCGAGCTTCCAGGTGGCGCAGGGGGCGACCGTCAACGCCACGATCGCCGTAGCATTCGCCACGGGTTTTACCGGTACCATCACTTTCACCTGTTCCGATAGCGTCTCCGAGTCGTCCTGCGTAGCGCCTCCGCAGATCAACGCCCCTAAGCAAGTAACTTTCGAAATCACCACGACCCCTCCGACAGTCGGTATGGACCGGCATTCCGGAGGTAGCGGGGGAATCTTCTATGCAGCACTCCTGCCCGGGTTCCTGGGCATCGTGGTTATGGCGGGTGCGCGGCGATCACGGCGCGGCATGCGGCTGTTGGGGCTGATCGTAGTCCTGGGATGCTCGACGCTGTGGCTCGGCTCCTGCGGCGGCAGCGGTAGTTCCAACAAGGCCAACGCGGGCACACCCAAGGGCACTTACAACATCACCGTCAGCGGCACTTCGGGCGCCACGTCCTCGACCTCGTTCCAGCTCGTGGTCCAATAACTGCGCAAACAGGTTTCGAAGGCGCTCCGCTTAAACCGGAGCGCCTTCGTGTTTCTGTGCTCTCTTCTGGAGGGCAGGTACTCTTAAGGGAAAGTTCACGGCTCACGCAGCGCATACGCGGTGAGCAATGGCCCGGCGGAACCGTGCCGGCGTCGTGCCAGTCATTCTGCGGAACATCCGCGTGAAGTGACTCTGATCGGCGAATCCGCACTCTGCGGCGATGACTGCGAGTGGCCATTCCGCTTTGCGCAAGAGTTCACACGCGGCACGCACCTGCAGGTGCTGCTGATATTCTCCCGGAGTTCGCCTCTCGAGGTTCCGGAACACACGCGCCAGATGTACGGGATGCACCCCGGCTTCCCGCGCCAGATCGCGCATGCGAAGAGGTTTGCGGAAGCCATCGTGCAAACGGTCTTTCACACCCGCGAACCAGCGCGGCGCCGTGTTGTCCGGCGCTTCAACGCCGGTCACGGCTCCGAGCATTTCCAGAACATGTCCTTCGACGATATGGCCCTCTAGACCCAGCGGGTCGGAGGCCTGCATCTTGAAAGCAGAGTACAGTCGAAGTCCCGGCCAGAGCATGGTTCCTGCGCCACGATCGAAGGTAGTCTGCGCAGGCAGGCGGACTCCGAGCCGTCGCAAATTCTCCTCATACAGTTCGATGGTGAAGAACGTTGCACCGGCAGGACCGATCACGGTCGAGTGGGCGGTTCCAGCAGGATTGAATACCGCCGTTAAAGGCCGCAACTCACGAAGCATACCCCGATCACCCTCGAGATAGTCGCCCTGCAGCACGACGGTGATATAGGCGAGTTCGTGCTCGTGGCGTGGAATGCTTCGCGAACCCGGCTGGCGGAGTTCGGAGAGAACCACGTCATCGGTGCGCAGGCGGCCTTCGACAGGAGAGTAAAACTCTCCTCCGCGCAAGTAGGTTCCGGGAGTGCCAGCAGCGGGCATGCTTGATCAGACTGGAGCGAGAGGGAATCGTCACCCGCGAATTTAGTTCGATTAAGTTTAATTTGTTCAAGACGGCGGCCGCAGCGGAAGGGTAGTCTTTCTCCACACCAATGGGGAGGGTTCCATGAAAACTGTTTTGTGTTCTGCACTGGCGCTCATCGCTTGCGTTGCCCTTTTAGCGGCCGACTCGGACCAGAAGATGCCCAAGCCGCAATACGACGACAAGGGTCAGCTTGTCCGCCCGGCCGACTACCGCGAATGGATGTTCCTCTCCGCCGGATATGGCATGAACTACAGCCCCGCGCCCGGCGGCCATGAGATGTTCACCAACGTCTTCGTGCAGCGCTGGGCCTACGACCAGTTTGCGAACTCCGGAAAGTGGCCCGAACAGACCATGTTCGTAATCGATGAACGCGATGCCGCGAGCCGAAGTTCCATCAATCAGAAAGGGCACTACCAGACCGATCTGATGGGCCTGGCCGTCGAGGTGAAAGACTCGGGGCGCAATCCGGACAAGTGGGCCTATTACGGCTTCGAAGCCGACGGCAAAACGGCCGGAGCTATGCCGCATGGAAATGGATGCTGGTCCTGCCACGACGCTCACGCTGCCGTCGAACACACGTTCGTGCAGTTCTATCCCACGCTGAAGACGGTCGCAAAGAAGTTCGGAACCTACAATGAGTCGCGCGAGCAGGTAACGGACGCGAAGTAGCCACCACATTCATCGCGGCCTGTAGAATCGCTGCATGCGTTTCGTGCGCACGCTCGCGTGGCTGGCCTGCGTAGTCTATTCCACCATCCCCCTGTTCTGGCTGATGGTCCATCCACGAGCGCGCCGCTGGCGAGAGCGCGAGGCATCGCCCTTCCGCGTTCTGGTTCCCGCCTGGATCGTGATGTGGGCCGGTGTAGCAGCTTTGACGGGGCCTTGGCGTACCCTGACGTTCTATTCGACGCGCTGGACCTGGGCTCCGGCCGCGCTTCTGTTTGCCGCAGGCATCTCCATCTATTCCCATGCCGGCGCTCACTTCAGTTGGGCGCAGCTGGGCGGCCTTCCGGAAGTTCGCACTGGGCGAAGCGATGACCGGCTCGTGACTACCGGAATCCGCTCGCAGGTCAGGCACCCGGTATATCTCGGCCATCTCTGCGAGATGCTAGCTTGGAGTCTCGGAACTGGTCTGGCGGTCTGCTGGCTATTGACCACCTTGGCCATCGCTACCGGTGCAGTGATGATTCGCATGGAAGATGCCGAGTTGGAGAAGCGGTTCGGTCGAGACTACGTCGCTTATCGCAAAAGAGTCCACGCAGTGTTGCCGAAGCTGTTCGTCTGATTGCCTTCAGTGCAAGGGCGGGGGCGCCGGCGCGACCGCTAAGAGCTAAGATTTCGTTTGATTCCCGCATGAGGGCGAGACGCGACAGAGCCGTCCTTCCTGGCTCTGCCGGTATAATCCGACTCTAGCTGAAAGCTCACGGCTGACAGATAAGAGCTGGGTTCATGCGCTTCGAACTTTTCATTGCGACCAGGTACCTGCGCGCCAAGCGCCGCCAGGCTTTCATCGGCATCATTACCGGCATTTCGATCGCCGGAGTCGCCGCCGGCGTGGCCTCGCTCGTCATCGCCATGGCTATCACCAACGGGTTTCGACAGGACCTCCAGGAACGATTGCTGGGCTCCACCTCCCACATCAGCTTGCAGCGCGTCGCGGATGACGGCATCCAAAACTGGCCCGCGCTGATGGACCGTCTCGCGAAACAGCCCCACGTGGTCGCGGCCGCTCCGGCAATCTTTGAACAGGTGCTGATTGCGCGCGGCCCGCGGGCGCGCGGCGCCGTGCTGAAAGGGATGATCCCACGCTATGAGCGCAAAGTGGGAGACCTGCTGAATTCAGTCAAGGACGGTTCCTCCGCGCCGCTCGAAGACACCTACAACACCGAACCGGATTCTCAACCTGCCACGGGGAGGTCCCCACGGAAAGCGGGCGAGGACGCCCGCGCCACACAGTCTCCCGATTCACTGCAGGGAGTGCATGATCGTCTCGCGGCCATGCCGCCTATTGTCCTGGGCAAGGACATGGCCGACAACCTCGGCGCAACGATGGGCTCAGAGGTGCTCGTTGTAAGCCCGCAAGGCGAGTTGACTCCCTACGGGATGGTCCCCAAGTACACACGTTTCCGCGTGGTTGGAATTTTCAACTCTGGCTTCTTCGATTACGACTCGAGCTGGGCGTTCGTGCGACTCTCGGATGCGCAGAGATTGTTCGGCCTCGGCGATCTGATCTCCGTCCTGGAATTTAAAGTCGACGACATTTACCAGGCTGGCACGATCTCTCGCCAACTGGAAGGCGTGGCCGGAACCGGATTCATGGCTACCAACTGGCAAGAGCAGAACAAGGCCCTGTTCCATGCCCTGCGCCTTGAGCGTCTGGTCACTTTCATCACCATCGGCCTGATCGTCTTCGTCGCGGCTCTCAACATCCTCATATCGCTCATCATGATGGTCATGGAAAAAACGAAAGACATCGCTGTGCTCATGTCGATGGGAACGCGCCGGGCACAGGTGCGCAACATGTTTATTGCGCAGGGCGTACTCATCGGCGGCATCGGGACGGCTATTGGACTGGTGTTTGGGTATGCCATCTCCTATACCGGAGGGCACTACCATTTGCTGGCGTTGTCTCCCGAGGTGTACTCCATCGACTACGTGCCATTTGCTCCGCGTGTGATCGATGGCGTGCTGGTCGCCCTTGTAGCGATCGGAATTTCGTTCGTTGCAACGCTGTACCCGTCGTGGTCTGCGTCTCGAATTCTTCCGGCCGAAGCGCTACGGTATGAGTAATATGCATCCAAATCGAGCACGTGCGGTCGGCAGCTCTGCCGAAGGCAGCGCTCGTAGCGAAGCAATGCTGGCTCCCCGGGCTTCGGTCTCTGGGGAGGCTTCTACGGCGGCAGATCCTTTCCGCAGGTGTAGATTGGATCCATCAGATTCGAAACGATCGAGAGGCTGCGCGCACTAATGTTAGGGATGGCGAATACTGGTTTGGCAGTAGCCTGTGATCCTGGGAACTGGAGCCCCTGGAACGAAAGAGACGTTACTTGCATCTAACTGGGGGAGAAACGATGCTTCGGGTGGAAGGCCTGAGGAAGGTCTTCCGGTCCGGCGAATCGGATCTGGTGCTCTTTGAGAATCTTTCGTTTGAGGTGAGGCGAGGCGAAATGCTGGCCATCGTGGGCGAATCGGGTTCAGGCAAGAGTACCTTGTTGCACATCCTGAGCGCTCTTGATCGTGCTTCTGCAGGTGACGTATACTGCGCCCACTTGCGATTGAACTCGCTATCGCACGACGAAGCTGCGACGTTCCGCAATCGGGAAACCGGCTTCGTATGGCAGTTCCACTATCTGTTGCCGGAATTCACGGCGGCAGAGAACGTTGCCATGCCGCTGCTGTTGCGAGGGCAGACATGGCAACAGGTCCAGCCAGAGGCTTTACGCTGGCTGCGAGAGGTAGGACTGGAGTCACGGGCCCATCATCGTTCAGGCGAGCTTTCAGGTGGCGAACAGCAGCGGGTGGCTTTGGCTCGCGCCCTCATCACCGGTCCTAAACTATTGCTGGCAGATGAACCTACCGGTGACCTGGACGGACGCACCGCGGAAGCGGTTTTTGATTTGATTGCGCGATTACATCGCGAGCACCAACTCACCTCCCTCATTGCTACGCATAACTTGTCATTTGCCCGAAGGTGCCATCGGGTACTGAGGTTGCAGCGTGGATGCATGGAGGAGATTCCGCCAGAGTCGTTGCCGGCTTGAAGAAAGTCGATTTGCAGAAGCTCAGGTTTGGGACACGCGTAGAACAGCAAGATTAGTACGAGAAAGTGCAAGAACTTGGTCGAAGGAGCCGCCGCCGAAAATGGACAACCGTTCCTTCGGTAACGTGATCAAAGGTTTGTAAAATCGTTTCAGTATTGGGCCTTGAGGCCCTATGATTGCATAATGTAGGAATAGAATAAGGTTGGAAGGGTGTCAGGGATCGGGTTCGGTAGGCTGGGCGAGCAAGGTTTTTCCCGGCCAGGAAAGTCAGGGGGAAGGCATTATGTTTGAACGCTATACGGAGAAAGCCAGGCGCGTCATCTTTTTCGCACGCTACGAAGCCAGCCAGTTCGGGTCTCCCTATATCGAGACGGAGCACTTGCTTCTGGGACTCCTGCGCGAAGATAAGGCCCTAACCAATCGCTTCCTGCGCTCCCATGCCTCGGTCGAGTCGATCCGCAAGCAGATCGAGGGGCATACCACGATCCGCGAGAAGGTTTCAACTTCCGTTGATCTTCCGCTGAGCAACGAGTGCAAAAGGGTTTTGGCCTAC
>CAZILJ010000516.1:0-3268 GCA_964539915.1 uncultured Acidobacteriaceae bacterium
TTTTTCTTTCCAGATGCGGGCCGAATTTTGCGGCTCGGAGTGCGATAGGGGACCATGAGATTCGCGGCCAAATCTAGAATTGCCTATTTGCTGCTGCTGGTCGCGCTTTGGGCCGCCCCAGCTTTTGCTCAGGGCTGCGCGATGTGTAATGCAAATGCGAAGGCCACCCCGAAGGAAGCTCAGCGCGCTCTCAATCGCGCCATCTTCGTGATGCTCCTGCCGCCATTAAGCATCATGATGCTGGGATTCGGATTCGCCGTTCGCTATGGAAAGCGGCGCGACCGGGAAAACGACGCTAATTCTGATTGATCGACGCCGGCTCTCTCACTGCTATGCGGACTTTTTGCGGGGAACCTTGGCGCCTTTCTTTCGGGCTTCCGACAGACCAATTGCGATTGCCTGCTTTCGGCTCTTTACAGCACCGCCTTTTCCGCCAGGTCCGGAGTTAAGCGTCCCCTTCTTTTTTCTTCGCATCGCACTCGCAACTGACTTGCCAGCTGCCTTCCCATATTTGCGACCACCAGATTTCCGCTGCGCCATGCGTGACCTCCCTAAAGGATTAGAGGATTTAACGGTTCCAGAGGTTGGCATAATTGATCCTTCGCCCCATCTTGAATTCCGCGAAGAGAAAGTGCTTAGCACAGAGATGTGACTGGCGTTCTTCCATCCAGGTGGCGGCCCGCTCAGACTGAATGAAAGCGCGTTTAGCGCTCGAGCGCGCGCTCGGCCGTCTGCTCAAAAACAATAACGGGCGGTTCGACGACGTGATCCGCGGGAAAATGCCGTAAGGAGCAACTTTTGCGCGTCATTTGGTAGGCCGCGTCATTTGGTAGGCATTGATTGGTGGCGGACCGCGTACGCTCATTCCGCCTGCCGCATTAGCAATCGTGCGCATTCGAAAAACGCGCAGAACCGTTCACCCGAGAATGCCGATCAAGATATAATAGAAAGATTCGGTAGGCCTCGCGGAGGGCTCTGAGGCGTGTGCTCTCGGTTACGTGTGGCTGATCAGGCCCCTATTTGATGTCTTCTCATTCGACCCAGACAGACAGCATCGTTGTACGCGGTGCTCGCGTCCATAACCTCAAGAACATTGATTTTGAGGTTCCACACAATACGTTGACAGTAGTGACCGGGGTCTCAGGATCCGGCAAGTCTTCGCTGGCGTTTGACACGATTTATGCCGAGGGGCAGCGCCGTTACGTGGAGTCACTGTCGGCTTATGCTCGGCAATTTCTCGAGCGGATTGAAAAGCCGGATGCCGACACAATCGAGGGGATTGCCCCCGCGGTTGCGATTCGGCAGAAGAACACGACTCGGAATCCGCGATCAACGGTAGCGACAGCTACAGAGATCTACGATTATTTGCGGTTACTGTTTGCTCGCGTGGGACGCACGTATTGCGCGAACTGCGGACGCGAGGTGAAAAAAGACACGGTCGACGAGGTGGCGGATGCGATTCTGCGACTCGAGCCGGAGACCCGGCTGCAGGTTTTTTTCCCGCTCCAGAGAGCTGCCCCGGGTGTGCAGGAAGAGCCCGCCAAAGGCTCGCGGTCTGCGAAAGCAAAGAAATCCACGGTTTACGGGCAATTGACTGAAACGTTAAAGACTCGTCTGTTTGACCTGCGCAAGGCTGGATTCAACCGGCTCTACCAGGCGGGCGAGGTTTTTGAGTTTTCAACGCCGGAGTCTCTGCTCGGTATCAACTTTGCAGAACCGGTGTTCGTGTTGGTCGATCGGTTGATGGTTTCGGTTGAGGCTCGCACGCGCGTGGTGGACGCGATTGAGACTGCCTATCGCGAATCGGGCGAGGTTATTTTTGAACCTCCCGGCAACAGTACCCCCACAAACGCGGACGACAGCGCCCACCCCATACGTACTTTGCGTTTCGCGCAACGGTTCGAGTGCAAGGAATGCAACTTGCGTTATGAGGAACCGGAACCGCGGCTTTTCTCCTTCAACAATCCTTACGGAGCGTGTCCTCGGTGCCAGGGATTTGGGAACACGATCGACTTCGATCTCGATCTGGTCATTCCAGACAAGATTAAGACCTTGGCCGATGGCGCCATTGAGCCGTGGACCAAGCCGAAGTACCGTCCTCTTTTTACGGATTTGAAACGCTATGCCAAACAGGCGGGGATTCCGCTCGATGTACCGTGGGTGGACCTCGAGGCGGAACACAGAAACCTCGTTCTCAACGGCGAGGGGAAGTTTCTGGGAGTTCGTGGCTTCTTCAATCATCTGGAGCGCAAGAAATATAAGCTGCACGTCCGCGTCTTTCTGAGCCGTTATCGCGGATATTCGCTATGCCCTGACTGCAACGGGTCGCGACTGCGGCTGGAAGCGCGGCAGGTCAAGATAAGTGGACGCAATATCTGTGAGCTTTGTGGACTCACGGTAGAAAATGCTCTTCGATTCTTCGAGGAAGTGAAGTTGAGCGCGCAGGAAGCAGAGATTGCAGACAAGCTGTTGCATGAAATTTGCGAACGGCTCCGGTTTTTGAATGATGTCGGGCTAGAATATCTGACGCTCGATCGGCTTTCTTCCACGCTTTCGGGGGGTGAGGCACAACGCATTCAATTGGCAACTTCGCTCGGATCGAAGCTGGTGGGGACACTGTATGTACTGGATGAGCCGTCGATCGGGCTGCATCCGCGGGACACGCACCGGCTGATCAAGATTCTTCACGGGCTGCGCGATCTCGGGAACACAATTCTGGTGGTGGAGCACGATCCTGACATCATGCGCGCGGCGGACCGGATTCTCGACCTGGGACCGGGAGCGGGGGAGAATGGCGGTAAGCTGGTTGCTGAGGGAACTTACGAAGAGATCCTGCACAATCCGGTGTCTTTGACCGGCCGCTATCTTTCGGAAGAATTGCGCATTCAGGCGCCGATGGTGCGCCGCAAGCCGGGAGCGCAACAGATCAAATTTCGTGGCGCGCGCGCGAACAATCTGAAGGGCGTGGATATCAGTGTTCCGCTGGGCATGATCGTGGCGATCACGGGCGTGTCTGGATCTGGAAAGTCTACGCTGCTGCACCAGGTGCTGTATCGGGCTCTGGCGCGAGCGAAGCAGCAATCGGGCAACGGAGCGCCTGGGCCTGCGGCGAGTTGGGAGAGCCTCGAGGGCGACCAGTTTATCGAGGAAGTGGTACTGGTCGACCAGTCGCCGATCGGGCGCACTCCCCGGTCGAACCCGGTTACCTATATCAAGGCCTTCGATGCGATTCGTGACCTCTTCGCTTCCCTGCCGGAATCGAGAAAGC
>CAZILJ010000517.1:0-2625 GCA_964539915.1 uncultured Acidobacteriaceae bacterium
CCCTTGCGCAAAACCCCAACAACCCCTGGGCGGCGCACGCCCGCGCGCACCTCTCTTATGAGGAGGGCGATGCCAACGCGGCGCGCGCCTTCCTGGCGTCTTGGCTGACCACCTATCCGCGCAACGGCTTGTTATATAGCCACCTGAATTGGCATCTCGCGCTCGGCCACCTCGAGGCCGACGATGGAGCGGCTGCGTACCTGCTTTTCAGGGAAGCCTTCACACCCGATGTGCACAGCGGACCGCCGCGCGGGAAGGTGAACGACGCGGTTTCCTTTCTGTGGCGCCGGAGTGACCTCGTGCCGCCGCACCAGATCGGCCAGACCCAACCCGTCATAGGCTTCGTATTCGGCAAATCCAGCCATGCGAACCCCTCTTCGCTCTCACCTTGCATGGTTCGAACGCCCGTAAGTGGTACCATAGCGGCAGCCGCCAGTCCGGGCCAATGTTGCTGTCTTGACGCTCCAATGCTCTGGGACTGTGAGCTTAGCTTCGAAAGAGGGCGGGGGCGCCGAGAAATAAATTGGTCTTTGACGCCGGGAAGAAAGTCGCGTCAAATTGACCGGGGAGCACCAGTCAACGGAGAGTGCTATGCCAGACACGCTTCTACCCCGTCCCGGTTCCGCATCGCCTCTCAGTTGGATCGGTGACCTTACGCGCGTGCCGTATTGGGTGTATCGCGACGGCGCATTGCCTAGACTCGAGCGGGAACGAATTTTCGAAGGCCCGGTCTGGAACTACCTCTGCCTCGAGTATGAGATAGCCAATCCCGGCGACTGGCGTACGACTGTTGTCGGACGGATGCCGGTCGTGGTCACCCGCGATAATGACGGATCGATCGCGGCATTCGAAAACCGCTGTGCGCACCGCGGTTCGCTGATCTGCCTCGATGACGCGGGCAAGGGAGCCACAGATTTTCAGTGCGTGTACCATGCCTGGCGCTATGACCTTCGCGGCAATCTGCAGTCCGTGGCGTTCCAGCACGGGGTGAAGGGCAAGGGTGGTATGCCACCCGACTTCAGGGTAAAGGACCACGGTCCGCGACAGTTGCGTGTGACATCGCTCCACGGCCTCGTGTTCGGCACGTTCTCCGACGAGACGCCGGCCATCGAAGACTTCATTGGACCAGAGGTTCTGACTCGGTTCGACCGGATCCTTGGCGGCCGCAAAATCGAGATCATCGGCCGCTTCGTTGAAGTGCTGCCGAACAACTGGAAGATGTACGCGGAGAACGCGCGCGACTCCTACCATGCCAGTCTGCTTCATTTGTTTTTCGCTACATTCAAGCTCAACCGGCTGAGCCAGGGTGGCGGCCTAGTCGTCAGCCCGAACGGTGGCTGCAGCGTTTCCGAGACCATCGCCCCGACGGAAACGGAGGACAAGGCCTACGCCGGGATACGATCCGTCGATGAGGATTATACGCTGAAAGATATGAGATTGATGGACGTCGTCGACGAGCATCCGGACCGTGTTCGCCACCAGATCGTTACCGTCTTTCCCAACTTTGTCCTGCAGAAAACTCAGAACGCCATGGCGATCCGGTTCTTCACGCCTAACGCTGTCGATCGCACGCACCTGGAGTGGATCTATTTCGGATATGCCGATGACACGCCGGAGATGCGCAAACGCCGGCTGAGGCACCTCAATCTGGGTGGTCCAGCCGGTTTTGTGTCGATGGAAGATGGTTGTGTCGGCGGCTTCGTAGAGCGCGGCATCGCAACGGCAGAGCGTGAATCGGCCATTGTTGGAATGGGCGGCGCCGGGGTTGAAAGCCAGGCCACTCGTGCGACCGAGGCCGCGGTACGCGGTTTCTGGTCGATGTGGCGTCGGATGACTGGATTATGAGCACCCTATTGCGGGTGGCGGAACTCAACGCGGCCTATGCCGCGACGATCGACACCGACAAGCTGGAATCGTGGCCGGATTTCTTTGTCGAAGACTGCCTTTACAAGATCACCTCTGCCGACAACCACAAGCGGGGCCACAGCGCCGGTGTCGTCTATGCGGACTCCCGCGCAATGCTACAGGACAGGGTTACCGCGCTGCGAACTGCAAATATCTACGAGCGTCAGAGTTACCGCCACATTGTTGGCCTCCCCCTGATCGGAGCAAATGGAGCGGATAACATCGCGGCTGAAACGCCTTTCCTGGTCGCGCGCATCATGCGCGACGGACGCACGGATCTGTTTGTGACCGGCGTTTATCTCGACAGGATTTGCGATGAAGCTGGCAGCCTGCGCTTCGCCGAGCGTCTGGTGGTCTGCGACAGCAGTCATTTCGATACGCTACTGGCCATTCCGCTTTGAGGCGACGGGGGATGAGAGCCAAATCAGTCGGAACGGAACGAGCCAACGCTAACCCGCGGGACGGCGCTCCTCGACGGGCTCAGCCTGGCGCCGGCGCAGAGCTCGAAGCCGTTTTCCTTAGCGGCGACGCTTGTGTGGAACCTGACAACGTCGATGACTAGCGCCGACGCTCGTCAAAATTTTAGCCGAACAATGCTGTACCGTTCAGCCGGTCTAGAGTCCTCTGGCAATGCCCGGAAAGTCGCGTACCGTAATCCGTTTTGAACGAGCGGAGACGCGAATGATCAATACGATAGTGATCGGTGCCGGCGTGATGGGT
>CAZILJ010000518.1:0-5599 GCA_964539915.1 uncultured Acidobacteriaceae bacterium
TCACCGTGTATCTGCCGGTGATGCTCGATAACGGCCAGCTGGAGGTTTTCATCGGCTATCGCGTGCATCATTCGGTCGTGCGCGGTCCGTGCAAGGGCGGCATCCGCTATTCGCCGCACGTGACGCTCGACGAGATCCGCGCCCTGGCCAGCGAAATGACCTGGAAATGCGCGGTGGTGAACATCCCGTTCGGCGGCGCCAAGGGCGGCGTGATCTGCGATCCGCACAAAATGTCCATGGGCGAGGTCGAGCGTATGACCCGCCGCTACACCTCTGAATTGATCGAATTCATCGGCCCGGAAAAAGATGTCCCCGCCCCCGACGTCAACACCAACGAGCAGATCATGGCGTGGATGATGGACACCTATTCCATGCACATGCGCCAGACCGTCACCGCCGTCGTGACTGGAAAACCGATCAATATTGGCGGCTCTCGCGGACGCCGCGAGGCCACTGGCCGCGGCGTGATGATCGTCTGCGATGAAGCGATCCAGAAACTAGGTCTCGAGCGCGAACGCTCACGCGTCATCGTCCAGGGCTTTGGCAACGTTGGCTCGAATGCAGCAATTCTGATGCATCAGGCGGGTTATAAAGTCGTCGGCATAGCCGAAGTTGGTGGCGGCCTCTACAACCGCAACGGCATCGACTTGAAGGCGCTGACCGAATATCGCCAGAAGAACGGCACCATCCACGAATTCCCCGGCGCGGAGAAGCGTGAGACGGCAGATCTGCTGGTCGAAGAATGTGAAATCCTGATTCCCGCGGCAACCGAAAATGTCATCACTAGCCGCAACGCAGACCGCGTGAAGTGCCGCATTCTGGCGGAAGGCGCCAACGGTCCCACGACGTCGGCTGCCGACGACATCCTCACCGACAAAGGCGTATTCGTGATCCCCGACATTCTCGCTAACGCCGGTGGCGTGACCACTTCGTATTTCGAGTGGGTGCAGGATCGCCAAGGATACTTCTGGAAAGAGTCGGTGGTGAACGAGCAATTGGACGCCATCATGAAGTCTTCCTTCGAGGATGTCGTCCGCTATGCCGAAACTCATCGCGTCAACAACCGCATCGCCGCCTACATGCTGGCGATTGACCGCGTGGCGTACACTATCCGCCAGCGTGGCATTTACGCGTAAGGAGGAACTTTGAAAAAGCTCGGGATTGTGGTTCTAACCATCGCATTTGCAGCTGGTCTGGCGATCAGCGAGCCTCGTTTCGCAGTTGCGCAGACCAGGGAGACCGGAAGCGTTCCCGAGATGAATGCGGCGCAGTCCTCGAAGCCCGCGGCCGCCAAGCTTGACCTCAACAGCGCAACCAAAGAGCAACTGAAGCAACTGCCGGCTATCGGCGACGCCTACTCGCAGAAAATCATCGACGGCCGTCCGTACCGCGTTAAAACCGACCTCGTGACCAAGAAGATCATTCCCCAAGCCACTTATGACAAGATCAAGGACCTAGTGATCGCTAAGCAGGCGAAAGCCGATCAGATGGCGCCCGCTCCGAAGTAATCATCTTTCTCGGAAATCAGGCTGCTGGACTTGAGACGTTGATTCGAACGTCTCTGCCAGCACATCTACCCGAAAATCGGTCCTTGCCAGGATGATTCAAAAAAGCCCTCCGACGCCTACCAGGCTGCGTACTTATGGGCGCCGCAAAGCAATTTAGTTCCATTGCGTTCCCCCTCCACGTGGAGGATAATCGAACAGGATTCCGACTGGTCCGCGGACCCGCCCCGACCTGTGAACTTGCCCAACTCCATCACGCTCATCCGCATCTTCAGCATCCCTTTACTGATGTGGATTCTTTCCAGTGGCCGCTTCAGCAGTGTGAACGGCGAGAAGGAATTGTTGGCTTCAGCGCTGTTCATCGCCGCGTCCATGACCGACGGCATCGACGGCTATCTCGCCCGCAAGCGCGGGCAGATTACCACCATGGGAATTCTGCTCGACCCGCTCGCCGACAAGCTGCTGATCGCGGCGGCATTCATCACGCTCGTACAGTTGAATCCCAGCCTTGTGCCGGCGTGGATCGCAGTGATCGTGATCGGGAGGGAATTTTTGGTCAGCGGCCTGCGTTCGATTGCCGCCTCCGAGGGCTTCACCATAGAAGCCAGTGAGCTCGGCAAGTTCAAAATGGTGGTGCAGATCGTATCCGTGGTTGCGGTCATCCTCGACCACCGGTGGAAGGAATGGCCGATTTACAGCCACTACATTTTCCCCATCCACTGGATCGCTTATCTTGCCATCTGGTTTATGGTGTGTGTCTCGCTGGTGTCGGCCATCGATTACTTTGTCGCCTTCTGGTCGAAAATTGACCGGCGCGGGGTCAAGCGCCGCCGCCGCGCTTTCATTCTGAGCCGTCGCAGAAAGCCCGTCCCACCGCCGCAAGCGGATCGCGATGTCGCTACCTCGACTTAGTCCGACTGCCGTGGTCTCTGGCGATTTCTCCCGCCCTGAATTCTCCCCAGAGGAGCGCAGGTTGCTGCTTCGTCTGGCCCACGATGCCATTCTCTCTGCGCTCGAGGGGCGCGACATCCCACTCGATCCGCCCACCGATCATCTCGCCGAACCGCGCGGCGCTTTCACCTCTCTTTACCGGGGCGGGGAGTTGCGAGGATGCGTCGGTTATGTCCTGCCCGTAAGCCCGGTGTACCGTGCGGTCGCAGACACCGCGCGCGCCGCTGCTTTCGAAGACACCCGCTTTCATCCCGTGACCCTCTCGGAAACACCCCAACTCGAAATTGAACTCAGCATCCTATCGCCTCCCCAACCGATCTCCGGTGATGACATAGTGATCGGACGGCACGGTCTGCTGATCAGTATGGCCGGACACCGCGGCCTCCTTCTGCCCCAAGTACCGACCGAACACCACTGGGACCGCACGACTTTCCTCGAACAAACCTGCCGAAAAGCCGGCCTGCCACTGGATGCATGGAAGAATGGCGCGACCATCGAGGCCTTCACCGCTGAAGTGTTCGGAGAAATTCTCGCGACCGCTTGAACGCACTCGCTCTACGCCGCAGAAAATAGTTGGATGGGAATCGCCTCGAGCGTAATGAATGAAGTCGCGGTCTGTCGTAAATATCGGCCAGCCTTGCAGGAGAGCGCGGCACAGATCAGCATGGCCGTGCTGGCCACGCCGGCGCTACGGCCCTTGTTACTCATCTGCGCTGCTTCTTCGTCGTCAGGTACCCTGAGAAAAACGTCCGCAAAAGGGCGCAAATCGGTTCGAACTCTACGGAATTGCGATGCTTCGCGGATACCCGAAAGCAGCTCTTGCCGAGTGGCGCCCAACCTTTGAACGCGTCTTTCGCGCACCATTTCGTATAATTTCGTATAGGGCAGGGGCGAACTGTTGCGGTTGCGACGCCAAATCCGATGCCGGCGCCGCGGAGCCAAAGGCTAGACCGGAGTATCCGCCAGAACCATCACAGGCGCTTGCTGCGCCTCTCTGCTTTGTAGTCGTAACTCGAATCAAAGTCGACTGTTGCGAAGGCAGCCCAAATTGGTGGCGGCTGGTGGCGTTGGATAGAGATAGACTCCTCGAATGTGGTGCTGACGCGCTTCTTTTTCCTTCGATGACCGCCGCGTTTTCGATCTTCCTCGATGAGTTTGTCTTCGAGGGCCAAATTGGTAGCGGTGTGTGGCTTCTTTGACATGTCGAAGTCGGGAGCAGGTTCCCTTCACTCGCCCAATGAAAAACCGGGGACGGTTCCGTCCCCGGCTTCTCAGTGAGCGGACTCTACTCGAAAATTTACTGCAGCGGATCCAATTCCACGTGGTCCCCGGCATGCATATCTTCGGTCGAGAAAACCACCATGCCAGTCGCCGTAGTGTTGGTCACGCCGATGATCACGATCTCGCCTACCGCTCGACGCGGCAGATCGCGCACATGAATCAGGACCGTTCCCCTTGGTGAACATGGCCGGATCAAACGAAGGAGTCTTCTTCTGTGTGTCCTCGGCTATCGCAGCCTTGAACGACAGTGAATCCACTGGGTCTTTCAAGTCGGTCTCATACCTGCGAACCGCGCGGAAGTAATCGCCGATCTTCACTCCCTGGTTGGCTCCGAGGTTGATGTAAAGCTTGTGCCCGGTTCCCAATTCAGCGTCGAAGTCTTTCCCCATTACGATACGGCCCGTCAACTTGTTGTCGGGTGGAAGGAACTGGTCAAAATGGACTGGCGCATGAAATGCCACCAGCTGTTTTTCCACAAACGGAATCGCCGTATCACCAGGATTGGCGCCGTCGCATGCGTACTCGATCTGTGCGATCGCAACCTTGCTGCGTGTGTCGATGATTTTCACGCGCCCGACTTCCTGGTAAGGCTGCCCGGTTTCCTTCAACAGCTTCTTTTGACCGGGAAACGTCTCATACTCGTTGACGTCACGTAATGCGCGCACGATCTCGTACTCGGTGCCCGTGCTGTATCCCGTGCCTTGGAGAAATATGATGTCGCCACGGGTGAACTTGGTTGTGGTGGGCGTCTGAACTCCGCCAGCCACATAATTGGCGTCGGGCAGGGTCTGCTTGCTGATGAATCCAGCGCAATATAAGTCAGAATAGGTGGGCGTCTGAACGCGCAAAGTGGGAAAGCTCGCCGAGGTCGGCGCAGTTCCCTGCGGAACATTGGCAGAATTAGCGTCCGAGCCGTTTTGCGCCCAAGCCGCCGTCGTTAGCAACAACACAAACAGTCCTGTTTTCTTCATGTTACCTCCGGGAAGGCGCAGTGCGTCCCCTCCCTAGTGAAATGCCGGGAAAGAAAAGGCTTCAGCCGGAAGGTAACAAGCGGGTAAGGGTGGGTCAAGGTTACGAGGGTGTTGCGCACCCTGGAGCACAGTTTTTTATCCGAGACCATTAATCCGTTGTTGCATAAGTAATTAAGGCCCTGTAATAATTCGCCGTCATTCAGTATGTGCCCGCAGCCGGGCTTCTGTTCTTGGAACGATGAATTCGTCTCCCCCTTACGCGCCCCGACTTCTACCTTTGCGACTGCCACGCGTCTGCGTTGCGGTCATCGGCTCTGACGCCAACGAAATGGGCGAAAAGGCGGAGCTCTTGGTCCGCGATAACCCATTCCTGGAGTTCAGGTTAGACTACCTTTCTAAGCCGGGTCTCGCGCTCCCCAAAATCAAACGCTTCCTCGAGTCGCACCCCGGAACCTTCGTCATCGCCACCTGCCGTCGGGTTGCCAGTGGGGGAAAGTTCCGCGGCTCGATCGTTTCTCAACTGGACATCCTTGGCAAAGCAGCTGCCGCTGGATGCCAGCTGATCGATGTTGAGCTCGAAACAGCCAGCAAGTGCAAACCCGAACAACTCCAAAAGCTGCGCACCCGCGCCGCCCTGATCCTTTCGTTTCACGATTTCCGGGCAACCAAGAAGCTTGAGGAGACCCTCGAAAAAATGCTGGCGTATCCGGCGGACTTCTACAAGATCGTCAGCACCGCGACTACCCTCTCCGATAACGTCACCATGATCAAGTTTTTGGCGCGGGAGGGCGATCGCCATTCCCTGGTCGGCATGTGCATGGGTGAACAAGGTGTTATCAGCCGCGTTTTAGGTGTGCGCGCGGGAAGTGTGTTCACCTTCGCCTCGGCGGT
>CAZILJ010000519.1:0-1884 GCA_964539915.1 uncultured Acidobacteriaceae bacterium
GGCAGGGAATCGAGATGACCCGCTTCAATCTTGTGAACGAGTTTCACCGGCTCGCCCTCGGCCGGTATCAGGTAGAACCACCGCCGCGTCACCATCATGCCTGCAGGCAAGCCAAGGACGCGGTAGGCAATCGGATCGCGGTGATGGTGGTCGTAGAACAGCCACGCGTCGATGTTGCGTTCGCGCAGCGCGGACTGAATGGCAGCAAGCTCCATGGGCAAACCCTTATTGTAAACAAGAGGGAGGATTTGGGCGAATCGCCAGGGGATTTAGCGTGAAAAATCCCATGCCTGGCTGCTGAACTGCGCCGGATGTCTGCCTCGGCCGAACCCGTCCCGTCGACACGCGAACCGGGGCCATCACGAACTGGTGGTGCCAAGCACTCTGTCCAGTTCCAGTATCGGGGAGAAGTACGAGGAGTTCCAATCAGGAAGATCATCGCTCCGTTCACGGCGAGATGTTGTGGGAGGGCAAAACAGGACTATTCTGCCCTGCTCCAGCCGCGAAGCGGCGGCAGATTTTAGCCCAGGAGGTCAGTCCTGGGTGAGCCCGGAAATATTGAACAAGTCCCGGCGGGACGGTATACCTGTCTACGAAATCGAGGCCAGAACCTTTCTTCTCGTCGTCGCCGGCAGCGTCTCGCACGCCGTCCGCAACACCAGCCGCGGAGCGCGCCCGCGAATCTGCATCAAATACGGCACGGTCCGCTTCGCGTCGAATTTTGCGGTCTCTCGTAAAAGCCAGCCCAAACCCTTCTGCACCATGTCGTCGCGGTCGGCTAACAGGAAATCAGAGAGCTTCACAATCTCCGGAAAGAACATCTTCGCCCGCGCTCCGCGAATCATCGCCACACAAGCCGCCCGCCGGTGCCAGCGCTCTCGCGACTTCGCCCAGCGGAACGCATCCTTGACCCGCGCCGGATTCGCCGCCACCATCGGAGCGATCAGGTAGTGCACCAGTCCGTCGTGATCGGCCCAACTGCTGATCCGGTCCAGCCACGCTTCGAACAGCTGGAACTCGCGATCTCCGAATTGTGCGTCAAGTTTTTCCAGCAGAAACACTGCGGCGACTTTCTCTTCAAGTACCGATCCGGAGAACAGGTTGTCGGCTACACTCACGAGAAAATCGAAATCGTGCTCCCGCAAGATTTCCCCGCGGCAACGCTGCACGGCCCGCCGCAAAGCAGCCGTATACCAGCCGTGCGATCTGATTTCGTCCTTAAAGAACCACTGAACGCCAGCGGCGTGCTCTGCCGAACCGCCGTCTTTGAGCGCGCGCCGGATTTGCGCGGCAACATCCGCCGGTCTGGGTTTGCGTAAGGGCATCGATCTCAAGTCCGAAACGATCAAGAAAAGGCGGCCTGCGACGGCCGCCGGTTGTTGTTAAGGTCCCTGTGGGCGTTAGGCAGCGCGGGTCGTGAGGGTCGCCGGCCGGTAACCGCATTCCCTCGCTTTTCTCAAGGCTGGGGTTGCTTCTTCGGGCGAGACGAGTGCAATGGTCTCGACCGACTTACAGGCTCTCCCGGCCGCGAATGCCATGGCAATGGCCGCAGCGCTCACCTTGTCAGGCAAATCTAGATGATCACAACGTCGTAGTCTCCAAAAGAAAACCACGCGGCTTCAATCTTGCCTCCCAATTTTCGATCGCGGGCCGCACCGCTGCAATGCAGTTTTGCGGGTTCGCTACCCACGCTTCCCATCCTGCGCGCGAATATGCGGCTTGCTGAAGGAAATGTGGCATAGAACCTCCCTTCTGACTTGCTCGCTGGGGGCGAATAATTCCAGAGGCCAATGCCAAAGTCAAGCTTTGAGGTTGCTTCCCCGCCGCCAAAAAAGGTCATATACCCATAACCCAGCGGCGGTGGCCAGCCCGATCCCGGTTATC
>CAZILJ010000520.1:0-5592 GCA_964539915.1 uncultured Acidobacteriaceae bacterium
CCAAGACCAGCGCCAGCGCGAACCAGACGGAAAACGAAAGATACAACTTCCAGGCTGAAGAAGGACGGCGCATCGTACAACGATTGTCCGCGACCCCAACCGCTGCCGCCAAGAGGCCTTCAGGACATGTCCAGATTCCAATAATCGCGCACGCAGACCGAAGCTCCGAGCCCCGTCGCGTTTCACTTCCCTTTCAGCAACGTCTTGGCCGCGCCCATGTTTTCGTATTTGTCGTAGACCCTCACGACGACCACGTGCTCGGAGGCGCCGTCTTTCGCTGTGTCGAGTGGGACCATGAAGTCGTAGTCTTCGATTCTCGCGTCCGACAGCTGGCCGCTGGGCTCAACGTACTTCCAGTCTCCCGCGTCCACGGAAAACTCCGCGCGTTTAATGTTGGAGAATCCGTCTACCGCCCGAAAACGTACGCGAATCTGAGTGCTTTCGATCGAAGCGATCAGGTTTTCGACCCGCGGAGGAGTGGTGTCGACTTCGAAGCGGCGGCTCTCTTTCGAGGTGGTAAGCGCTTCGCCCGGCGAGTGCGACGGCGCATCCGAAGCCACAACCTTCACCACGTAGCCGCCATCGGGTAGCAAGCTGGCGTCGAAGGAATAAGCTTTCTCGATCAGGTTGTCTTTCAGGAGCAGCCAGCGTGTTTCTCCATCGCCGCGGTAATAGACGGAGTACACGAGCTGATCATCGTTGTCGTCGTTGGCGTTCCACTTGACACCGATCGAATCGCGATCGTGAGTGCTCGGGAGCGGCGATTCGAAATGCGTGCCCAACGATACGCTCACGTCGGTGCTCAGGCCGAGCCCGGTCGATTTCGCGAGCGGTTGATAGCGCACGCCCATCAGCACGGATACATCCTCGACCTCGGGAGCCACATTTTTGGGAAGATAGTTCAAGGTAACGGTATCGACTGCGGGCTTCGGGTTTCCGGAGTGGAGCACGGCTTTCCACTGGGCATAGCGTGCTGGCGGAACTCCCATTTCAGATTCCTGATTAAGATCCACCTGCTTCCAAGGACTCCAGTTGCGATCGGGATTGTCGACGTTGCCGCTGCGCGCGAGCAACTCGACAGTGCTGCCGGTGCCGCGCAACTCGGCGCGTCCCCAGCGAGAAAACACTTTGGCATCGAACACATCACTCTCATAGGTGCCTTCGGTCTCCGGTCCGGGACCCAGGAGAAAAATCTTTCCCAAGTTACTGGTTGCGGCGTACAGGCCGCCCTGGGGAGCCTTAGCAAAACCCGTTACCTGCGATGCCGGCGCCTTCAGCAGATCGGAGAATTCGTCCTGCCCGTCGATCTCAAACACGTGCCCGCGGTTTCCAGTTCCAGCGAGCAGCTTGTCATGCGAATCGAACGCGAGTGCGTAGACGATGTCTTCATGCGAGGTCCAGATACGCGACGGAGAGCCATCCGCGGCGATGCGGTACACATCTGACCCGCCATTCGAACTTCCGCCGGGAAATGGGAATGGTCCTACGTGGGACGTGCTGGGCGACAGGGTGAGAGTCATACCAGGCGTTGGAGAGCTAGACGATTCCGCGGAACTTGCTGCCGTCGAGACCGGCGAGGGACCGACGGATGGCGTTGACGTACCGCCGCGCTTCTCGCCGACACCGGCAGCAAAGATGTTACCGTCGCGGTCGAGCGCGAGCGCAGTGATCTCTTTTTTGGCAGCACTGTACAGCACGAATCCATCGCCCGCTGGTGAAATCCGATATACCAGGCCACTGCCATCGGTGCCGGCAATTACGTTGCCCTTCGCGTCGAGCGCGAGCACGCGGATGTGCGTGTCATCGCTCTTGAAGAAAAGCGAGTGTTCGCCCTTCGCCGTAACCTTATAGATCTCACCGTGATCTCCGGTGGCGACGTAAAGATTGCCGGCCTTATCGAGAACCAGGTCCCAGATATATTTTGTGCCGGGCGCAAAATACTCGGACGAAGTCCACGATGGATCCAGGGCTGGCTTGGCCGAATCTTTTGGCGGCGCCGAGTCTTTCGCGGCATCTTTCTCGGAGGTCTTGCTGCCCTTGCGGGTGTCAGCTTTTTCCCGGACCCGGTGCTCGATCTTGTAGACCTTGCCGTCGGGCGCCGTGGCGGCGTAGATCACACCATGTGATCCGACCTCGAGGGTCTGCACCTGCAGTTCTTGCGGCTCAAAAATTATGGTTGCACTACCATCGGGCGCAATCTGATAGACGCGCGCGGGAGATCCAGTCGCGGCATAGACATTTCCAGATTCATCGGCGGCGACAGCCCATATGTAGGTTGAAGGCGTGGCGTAAAGCAGTTTGAACGAGGGCGCGAGTTCCAGACCGCCAGAACTGCGAATCGCTACTCCGGTGGCAGTGCCTTTGGCGAGATCTTCGAATTTCGACTGCTCCCAGGCGCGCGTTCCGTCGGCGAACGCGCAAGGCCCGAAGCCGCTGATCACGAGTATGGAAACAAGAAACCGGACAAGAATGAGAACCGAAATCCTGCGAAAACTCTGCAATGTCACACCTCGATTGAAAATCACCCAGAGACGCCGACAGCTACATCTGAGCCCACGAACCGGAAGATTTCAGAGTACCACGCACAGCGGGTGCCTCGCCCCTGCATCGAGCGTCGTCCAGATGGCTGGGCGGGAAGTTCAGAAGCTGGCAGGCGTGTTATTGTAGATTTTTATGCAATCTGCACGTCAGAAACTGCTCACGACGTTGGCTCACAAGTCGTTCCGGCTGGGAGAGTTCACACTTTCTTCTGGCGGCACAAGCGACTACTACATCGATTGCCGCACGACCACACTCGACGCGAAGGGCGCGCGCCTGACCGGAGAAGTGTTTCTTGCCGAGATTCAGCAGCGCGGGTGGAAGCCACGCGCCCTTGGCGGGCTGACCATGGGCGCAGATCCCATTGTGGTAGCGGTCTCAGTGGTGAGCGGCGAAGTGGACGGCTTTCTGGTGCGCAAAGCTGAGAAGCAGCACGGGACGGGGCAGCGCATCGAAGGCTTCCGCGAGAAGGGCGCGCGGGTCGTGGTGGTGGACGATGTTTGTACGACCGGTGCCTCAACGGTGCAGGCGATTGAAGCGGCGCGCGAATTCGGATTCGAAATTGTCGGAGTGATGTGCCTGGTTGAACGGGAAGAGGCCAAGGGACGCCCGAATGTGGAGAAGGCGGCGGGCGCGGTTCCGTTCGTTTCCATTTTCACTGCAAACCAGGTTCGTGCTCAACATGTTTTGCAGACCGATGACACCGAGCCCAGCGTCTTTGCGGTGGCGGCAGCCTGTGAGGTATGCGGACGGCCGGCAGTTACCAACAATCCGAGAAGCTTGTGCGAGGCACATAAAGTCTGAAGATTGAGACCTTGAGTCATTGCATATTTCAAAATGAGGGATCGGGGTTCGATGACATCCATGGCTCAATGAGTTACTGATTCAATTCCCTATGATTCAAACTCTTGAATGGACTAACCAAGGCGTACGTTTCATCGACCAGACGAAACTGCCTACCGAAGAAGTCTATGTCACCTGTACCACCCACCAGCAGGTGGCCGAGGTCATCCGCGGCATGGTGGTGCGCGGGGCGCCGGCGATCGGAGTTGCCGCCGCCATGGGCATCGCCCTTGGCGTAAGCAATTCCAAAGCGGAGTCCTCCGGTGACCTCAAGCACGACTTCGACCAGATCTGTGACCTCATCGGCAAAACTCGCCCCACAGCCGTGAATCTTTTCTGGGCGATTGGCCGCATGCAGGAGAAGTTCGAGCGCATCCGCATTCGCCCGATTCCGCAGATCAAGCAGGATCTGATCGATGAGGCGCAACGCATGCACGCGGAAGACATCGCAGCCAATCGGGCCATGGGACGGCACGGCGCGACCTTGATGCCGAACTCAGGCGGAGTGCTCACCCACTGCAACGCCGGAGCTCTCGCCACCGCTGGATACGGCACGGCTCTGGGTGTGATCCGCGCTGCGGTCGAGCAGGGCAAGAAAATTCACGTGTATGCGGACGAAACCCGGCCCTTCCTGCAAGGCTCGCGGCTGACCGCATGGGAACTCATGAAAGACGGTATTCCGACCACCGTCATCTCCGACAACATGGCTGGCGCGATGATGAAACAAGGAAAGATCGGGGCCATCGTGGTGGGCGCCGACCGCATCGCAGCCAACGGCGACGTGGCCAACAAGATTGGAACCTACACGGTTGCGATTCTGGCCAAGGAGCACAACATTCCGTTCTACGTGGCCGCGCCGATTTCAACCGTTGATCTGGCCTGTCCCGACGGCAGCCGGATCCCCATCGAGCAACGGAACCCAAGGGAGGTTACCCACATCGCTGGAAAGCAAATGGTTCCGGACGGAGTGCAAGTGGAGAATCCTGCCTTTGACGTGACTCCGGCGAAGTACGTAGCCGCGATCATCACCGAAAAAGGTATCGCGCGCGCACCGTATGAAGATTCATTGCGCGGATTGGCGGCCCAAGAGGCTGGAGTACTTCCGTAGCTATTTGAGAGTGCACCTCCCGATGGGCCGCTCGACTTTCAGCCGCAACGTAAAGAGATGTAAAGTCTCGAAATATTTCACCTCCTGCGCTACTTCCTGCCGCGATCCGGGTTGAAACTAGCGGCCACACCATCGTGTAACCTGAGTTCAGATGACCCAACTGCGCCAAGACTTTTCCAGGGGGATGTTATGTCATTTCGCAATCGTCTGCTTTTGCCCGCTGCTCTCTCCATGCTCGCGGTTCTGGCTGGCTGCGGGGGCAGCAGCGGCACGGCGAATCCCGTAGCCCCGCCCAGCGGGGGCTTCAGCAATAGCAACTTAAATGGTCCCTACGTCTTCTCCATCTCGGGCACCGACGTCAATGGGACCCCTTACGCGATAGTGGGGACTTTCACGGCCAATGGCAGCGGCGGCATAACCGGCGGCACGCTGGACATCAATGATCTGAGTACCGCGCCGATTCCCAATTCGCCGATCAGCAAAGGCAGCTACAATGTAGGAGTTGACGGTCGAGGAATTGCGACGCTCCAAACCACCACGCCATTCGGCAGCATCATCGTTGACTTCGTTCTGCAAAACGGTTCCCACGGGCTGGTCACCGAATTCGACAGCAACGCCAGCGGCAGCGGCACACTTGACGCCCAGACGGCCGGCGTAACGCCGACGGGTTCTTATGCGTTCAGCTTTTCTGGGCTGTACGGCAACAGTTCTACCGCCACGGTCGGAAATTTCGCAATCGGTTCCGGAGGAGCTACCGGCCTCGAAGACTTCAACTCGGGAGGAATACCTTACCCCAACGAATCGTTGACAGGCTCGGTGGTTCTGGGACCGTCGGCGACGCCAGCGACGCAGCTGGCAGCGGGAGGTTTCACGATCATCTACGACGTATATGCGATCGACGCTGCGCATTTGAAGTTTATCGAGATGGACGCGAACGGAACGATCTCGGGCGACGCGTTCTCACAAACCAGCACGGCCATGCCGAGCGGCACTTTGGCTTTCACCTTGGTGGGTGGCGTGACCGCGCCGGTGGCGGCCGGAGGCTTCATCACCCTCCTGAAGACCATCCCCACGATCGTCTCGAGCTTCCGCGGCAGCCTCGC
>CAZILJ010000521.1:0-2625 GCA_964539915.1 uncultured Acidobacteriaceae bacterium
CATAGCGATTGCACCCGCGCCGCCACCCTTGCCGAGCGTCAATATCGACATTCCGTTTACGATCGAGTTCGACGTGTCGCCGCTGTTGTCGGCCTTGGCGCGCGACGTGGAGCCGGGTGGCCGCTGGTTCGGCCTGCGCGAACGGTTCGCCCATCTTGGTCTGGCGCAGGGCTTCGACGAGCTCCTGTGCCTGCCGCATCTTACCGGCGTCGAACCCCTGTTGCATCAGATCGAAACGGTGCGAAAGGTGCTCAAGCAGTTCCGTGGTCGCGTTCTGCTTGCCGATGAGGTCGGGCTCGGCAAGACGATCGAAGCGGGCATGGTACTCAAGGAATATGCGCTGCGCGGGATGGCTGAGCGCAGCTTGGTCCTCACGCCGGCTTCGCTCGTCGGCCAATGGCGCGAAGAATTGGAGACCAAATTCGGTCTTACATTCGCGACCACTTATGACGCGCTCCTGCGCGACGAGCCGCAGGCGTTTTGGGCCCAGGATCGCATCGTGGCTTCGATCGCCACCGCACGGCGGCGAGAGCACGCCGAGCGACTCCTCGAGCGCCAATTTGATCTCATCATCGTCGACGAGGCGCACCATCTACGCGACCGATCTAGTCAAAGTTGGAAACTCGTCGATTCACTCAACAAACGCTTCCTGCTCTTGCTGTCGGCAACGCCAGTGCAGAACGATTTGGTTGAGCTCTACAATCTCCTGACGTTGCTTAAGCCGGGCATTTTCAAGACGTTGAAAGAATTCCGTCTTGCCTACGTGACCCCAGGAAAGCCGCGCCAGCCGCTCAATTCCGAACGCTTGCGCGGGCTGATGCGCGGCGCGATGATTCGCAACACCCGCGCTGTCGTCGCCCTCAAACTGCAGCGGCGCCACGCTACCACCATCAAGGTCGATGGCGGCCCGGGCGAAGCCGAGGCCTACGCCGCGCTCGCAGCGGCGGCGCGGCGCCTGGTGACGGAGGGCGGAGGCAAAGGCGAACGGCTATCTCTCCAGCATCTCCTGAGCGCGGCAGGCTCATCGCCGCGCGCCGCTGCGACGGCGGTCGCTCGGATTGCGGCGCGAAACGTCGGCGATCCGATTTGGTCGGAACTCGCCGAACGATGGGCGGCGATGGAATCCGGCGGCAAAGAGACGGCGCTGGTCGACCTCGTTCGGCGCAATCCGACCGAGAAGAAGCTTGTATTCGTCCATTCGCGCGAGACGCTCGCTCACCTCGCCACCCGTCTCGAACAGTCCGGCATTTCGCTCGCGCGGTTCGACGGAAGTCTCAGCGGGCCGGAGAAGGACGCTGGGATCGCCGCGTTTCGGGATTATGCGACTGTCCTTCTGTGTACGCAGTCGGGCGGCGAGGGACGGAACATTCAATTCTGCAATACCTTGATAAATTTCGACGTGCCTTGGAATCCGATGGCGATCGAGCAACGCATTGGTCGCATCGACCGCATTGGCCAGAGTCGCGAAGTGTTCGTCTTCAATCTCGTCACTCGCGGCACCTTGGAGGAGCAAATATTGGCGTTGCTCGATGAAAAGATCTCGATGTTCGAGCTGGTCGTCGGCGAGGTCGGCGCCATCCTCGGCGGCCTCGAGGAGGAGCGCGAGTTTCCGGATTTGGTGCTGGATGCATGGTTGGGGGCGACTGAGGTGGCCCGCTTGCAGGCGTTCGAAGCGCTGGGCCAGCGGCTCGAACAGGCGCGCCAGCAGCACGAGGACGCCAAGGCGCTCGATGAAAAACTGTTCGGTGAGGATTTCGAGACGGCGTGAGGACTGCCAATGGGAGCGCTGCGCGATTTCGTAGCCGACATGCTGGAGAGTGAAGGGGCGGCGATCGAGCCGGTCGAACCGGATGGGCTCGAAGTGCTGGCACCCGAGTCCGTGCGCGCCGTGCTAGGCTGGCCGGAATTTGCGCGGCTCGGATTTGCCGCCACGCGGCCCACGGGGGCGATCCCGATCGGACTCGAAGGCGACTGGCTCGACCGCTTCGGTACCCTTCTGGGTGAGCGTGGCCGCCTCGCCGAGCGGCAGCTCGCCGTTGCCGGCAACGTCGCGGCGCCGAGCGATCCGCATCGCCTGCTCGACCGCGCGCTCGATCTACCCAATGCAGTCTGGCGCTTGCATGACGCCAAACCGACGTGGACACGCTGCCTCCTTCTTGCGTTCCGCTACACCGCCATCTCCGACGAAAAGCGCGAGGGACTGGTCTGGCTCGGCTTCAACCAGGGTACGGGCGCGGTCATGGACGACGACTTTCTGCGGCGCCTCCGCACGTACTTAGCGAGCGTCGCGGACTGGCAGGTGCCCGAGCCGGACACCCGCCGTGCCGCGGGCGTGGCGTGGCTTGCGGCAACGGTCACGGCGCGTGTTGAGCGACTGGTCGAACATCATGTCCGGCTCGATCTGGAGCCTTTCCTCAACGCCATTCGCCGCCGGCTCGACCGCGACCGCGGGCGGGTTCACGCCTATCATGACGATCTGCGCCGGACCGCGCAGCTGAAAGTTGCCGCGCTCGGTTCGGCGTCCGGCGAAAAGGCGGAGGCCGATCGCAGGCGCGAGACGTTGCGGATCGCCGCCGTCGAGCGTGAATATGCCACCAAGCTCAACGATCTGCGCCACAATTACGA
>CAZILJ010000522.1:0-2011 GCA_964539915.1 uncultured Acidobacteriaceae bacterium
ACGTTGTAGGCCAGGTACCAGCCATCGTGATCGGGATCTTCGTAGATCACGACGTCGTCGCTGCCCCAAATCCAGCCATCGACGAATGCGAGATCGAAAGGCGCGACGCTCCAATAATAGTTGCCGAACCAAAAACGGTCGGGACCGCCTCCGCGCAAGTGCCACACGTGCCCGCGACCGAAGCCGCCGGTGAAGCGGCCATGCTCAAAGGGGTGATCGAGGTGGTAGCGGGCGTCCGCGCGCCCAGCGTCATGCCCTACCCATTCATTGTTGTGGTGAACGTGAGGAGCTTCGGGGTGGCCTTCTTGATCGCGATAGGACACCCTCGGCGCGTTTTCGTTCTGCGATGGCCGGCGAGGCTCTCCACGGGAGGGAGCCGGACCATGACTGGGAACGTATCCGCCACCCACGGCATGGCTGCCGCCTCCGCCGTGACTGTCGTGTTGCGCGAAAGCAGGTAAGCAAAGTGCGAGTGATACAGCAAGAACGCTTGAGAAGATTCTCATGGAAACCTCGGATGCGAATCTTACCACTGGGAGTTTTCAACTAACAGAGCGTTGACAATTCTTTGCAGGACTTCGACTGGACGGGTTGAACTTCGATCCTGCAAACGTTGACAATTGCCTGCAGGCTCCGGTAAATTAAAGACTTTGGTGGTCGTGTGGTTGCCCGCCTGATGGCCTGGCGTCCTCGCTAGGGAATCAACGAGCGGTCTTCTTTCGCAGCTTTATTCAAATCTTGGGAGATTTCCGATGTCAACCTATTTCCCCAAACCGGGGGAAATTGTGCGCAAGTGGTACGTCGTGGATGCAGACGGGCAGACGCTCGGGCGCTTGGCGTCGCAGGTGGCCCGCATCCTCATAGGCAAAGAAAACCCGCAATATACGCCGTTTCTCGACACCGGCGATCACGTGATTGTGATTAACGCCGAGAAGGTTCGAACCACCGGCATGAAGGCGGAACAGAAGCAATATCACCACTACACGGGATATCCGGGTGGCCTGCGAACCGAGGATTTCAACAAGCGGATGATTCGCAAGCCCGAGGCGGTGATCGAAGCGGCCGTGAAGCGCATGCTGCCGAAAAATAAGTTAGCGGCCCACATGCTTTCGAAGCTGAACGTGTACAAGGGCGATAAGCATCCGCACCAGGCGCAGAAGCCCCAGGATCTGAAACTGGAAGTGCGGGCGTAACCGCGGCTGAAAGCCGCAATCGAGTGGCTGCAATTCGGCACCCTTGAAGGCGTGCCCTGATACGAATCGAAAAACGCGAGGCCCAGCTTCTGGTTTGAGCTAGAGGCTAAGGGCTGGGAGCTAAAGCTAAATGGCAGAATTAGTTCAATACTACGGAACGGGGCGCCGCAAAAGAGCGATTGCCCGTGTGTATTTGCGTCCGGGCAGCGGCGAGTTCAAGGTGAACGGGCGCGCCTTTGAAGAATATTTCGTGACACCCGCGCAGCGGTCGGCGGCCAAGTCGCCACTCGTGTCTTCGGACACGGCAGCGTCATTCAATGTCATTGCCAGTGTGCTGGGTGGCGGGGTGCGTGGCCAGGCCGATGCCGTGAAGTTGGGTATTGCCCGCGCACTGATGCTTTTCAATGCGGAACTGCGCAAGAAGTTAAAGGCCGAGGGTATGGTCAGCCGCGACTCGCGCGGCAAGGAACGCAAGAAATACGGACAGAAGGGCGCGAGAAAGCGGTTCCAGTTCAGCAAGAGATAGGAAGTTTCAGGTTTCGGGTTTCAGGTTTCGAGCCGTCAGATTTGGTTACCAGCTTGGGAATGGACTCGAAGCTTGAAACTCGCAACTTTGTTTTCGGTGTTCAATTCTTCCCGCGCCAAGGTGCGGGGCGGGAATGGCAATCCGGAGCGGCACTCTGGCGCAAAGGATGCAGACTAAAGAGGAGGTTCATTGTCTACCATTACCATGAAGGAGTTGCTCGAAGCGGGCGTCCACTTCGGGCATCAGACCAAGCGCTGGAATCCCAAGATGAAGGAGTACATCTTCGGAGAGC
>CAZILJ010000523.1:0-3430 GCA_964539915.1 uncultured Acidobacteriaceae bacterium
TTTTCACACCGTCCACCAAAGCCACAACCGGGCACGACGAGAACATTTCCTTCAACCAGATGTGCAAGATCGTTGGGGTCGAGATGGCCGGTCACCTTCGCGATCTCACCCTGCGCGTGTACAACAAAGCTGCAGCCTACGCCCGGCAGCGCGGCATTATCATTGCCGACACCAAGTTCGAGTTTGGACGCACCGCCAAGGGAATTACCCTGGCCGACGAAGTCCTCACTCCCGATTCTTCCCGTTTCTGGCCCGCTGACAAGTACGCTCCGGGAAGGCCGCAGGATTCGTATGACAAGCAGTACGTTCGCGATTACCTTGAGCAAATTCACTGGAACAAGCAGCCTCCGGCGCCGGCGCTGCCGCCCGAGGTGGCCCTTGGCACCAGCGAAAAGTATCTGGAAGCATATTTTCAGCTTACCGGTCACAAGCTGGATGTGTAACCGGGTCGCTCGCACAATTTCCAGCCGCGAGAGCACGGCATGAACCTCGTGGATTGGATCATTCTTGGGGTTGTACTCCTGAACGTTGTTACGGCCGCCATGCAGGGTTTTTTTTCCGAGGCCCTCACCATGGCCGGCTTGGTGGCCGGTTATATCGTGGCTGCGTGGAAGTACCGCGGCCTCGCGGGCTGGTTTGAAGGGTTTTTGAAGAATGATTGGTTAGCTGAGGTGCTTGGCTTCCTGGTCATTTTTTTTGCCATCGTGCTCCTGTTCGGCCTGGCCGCCAGGGTTGCCCGCTGGTTGATGAAAGAAACCGGACTTAGTGGTTTTGACCGTTTCCTCGGCGCAATCTTGGGGCTGCTGAAGGGCGCCTTGATGGCAGCAGTGATCCTGATGGGTATGACGGCATTCGAGCCAACTTCGAAGCTGCTGCAGAGTTCGCAGCTCGCGCCCTACTTTCTCGTCTTGGGCCGTGCGGCGATCTGGGTCGCTCCGACCGAGTTACGCGCTCGTTTCTACCAGGGTTTGGATCTGCTTCATCAGGCTCAGCCGAAGTTAGCTGGCTCTCATGCTTCCCCGCCGAAATAGGCCCGCGGTGCAGTGGAAAATTCATAACAAAGAGAGAGATGCATTGTGAAAGATCAACTGGAAGCACTTATCCTGCAAATGTACCGCAGCAATATTCTTTATTCCGAAGGAGTTCGGGAGTTCAAGAAACGCTTCATCCTGACGGTTCTCCAGGAGAATAAAGGCAATCAGTGCCGAGCCGCACGAGAATTGGGCATGCACCGCAATACTCTGAGCCGCACCATCAGCGAACTGAAGATCGATGTTCGCCAGCTCCGGGACGGCGTCAAGCGTCCGCCCCGTAGCACCCGCTCCGTCACCCTGGAAAAAAAGGTCGTACGGTAATTCGTCCAAACTAAGCCCGCGCAGAGTCTGGCGCAGTCCCACCGCGCAGGAGCAGGAGCAGGAGTGGCGAGGAGCTCGGCGGCTCGAATTGAGTCAGCCCCATAAAAGCGAAAGGCAGCCCCGGCGGGCTGCCTTTTGCTTCGATGAAAGCCGGTTGGCTATTGGGCGGCCGGTTTGTGATGGACTGGCGCCTTTTTGGGGGTAGCTGGGGCTGCCTTTGCCCTCAGCAGTTGCCCCTTTTCCATGACCATCATGAATGGATTCGGAGTGTAGGAAGCGGGTTCGCCCTGGAAGTCCAAGGAAGCTGCGTCTTTCGGAATCAGCCGAACCGGAACCTTGTCCTCAAACTTCAAAGTGATATCGGGCTTCTTGGTGTCGATATCATCGGAACTGCCTGCGATCATGAACTCGGTCGGCGTAGTGCTGATCACCGTGCCATTCATCTGCACCGCCTTGCCCTTGATAGCGTTCCATACCGCGTCCTGGTCTTCCTGGGAACCGTTGGTAAACACGAACTGCCACTCGGCAAAGTTCATCTCTTCCGGCTTCTTGGAAGTCACCATGGCGTGAACCTGCTCGGCGGGTGAAGGTGCCGGCTTGATTGCAACCTGTGAGCCGCCGCTCTTGGCCGCAGCCAGGAACTCTGCCCAGCCATCGTCCCCCCCGTGGAATTTTACATACTGGGAACGCGCATATTTCTCAATCTGCGTTTGGGCCGCCTGCGGGGCCACTGCCGCCGCCCGGGCTGCGTACCAGATTCCATTTTGAGTATCTGGCGGTGTTTGACCCAAGTACGCGAGCGCCAATGGATACACCAAGCTGAAGTCTTTCTGCGTATCCGGGCTAGCATCCACGGCAGGCTTCAGGTGGGTAACCGCACAGGCGTTATCTTTTGCTTGCAAGCACCCAATCCCGATGGCCGCATGGAAGATCCCGGTCATCTGGTCCTTCGTCTTCTGAAAGTCCGCGTCCGAAGTGCCCTCGGGTTTGGCGAACTTAGGCATGCAATCGAGTCCCTGCTGCCCGTATTTCTTGCCGTCGTTAAGTAATTGGGCCGCATTCGGATCGCCGCCTTGGGCCATCACACGGTCAAAATAAGCGAGAAGAGCCAACCCGCGTACGTTGCAGGTGTCAACCGAGACCAGCTTCGTGGCTGTGTCCATGGTCTTTTTCGCATTGCCCGCCTGCTGGTAGGTCTGCATCAGAATTTCGAGCGCCTGATTCTTCATGACGCTGTTGGGATACTGGTTGACGAACGCTTCCAGCCCGCTGATCTTCGCGTTGGGATCGGTCGCCTGCACGGCGGCGACGTAGGCGTTGTACTCAGCCGGATCCTTAATCACAGGCGCCGCAGCCGGCGTACCCTGCGTGGTCTGACCCGTTGGGGAGTTCACGCTCGAGGTCGGCGGCGCGGCCGGTTGTCCCTGTGTCGGCTGCGTCGTGTTCTTCGCCACTGCCACGACCGCTACCCCAAGCACAACCGTAAGCAGAATCTTTTTCATCAGTATGGCTCCTTGGAACTTCGGGAAATTACTTTTCTGGGAATCGTGTTTCTTCAAATCAGCAGCAACTGCATTCCGTCTGGACCGCTTCGCGTCCGGATCCTGCTTTGGAATGCCCGGCTTCCTGGCAGGGCGCCGGGGAGAAGGGTAGTCGACAGACGCAAAGGCGCCTTGACCCTTTTTCCCGGTTGGCGGGATTATAAGTACCTCTTCTTCCGAAGGCAAGCTACTTCCCAAACGTCCTCCTATTTATTGCTAAGATGCGCATAGCGGACGCGGCGGATGGTCCTCATCTGCTCTGGTCGCGTTCGAACCGACCCGCAGGAGACTTTTTGATATGGACACCGAGCAAGCTCTCGCCGGGCAAGTGGCAGTTGTCACCGGTGCCGGCCGAGGAATCGGCGCGGCGATCGCCCGCAAACTAGCCAAACTCGGCGCTGCCGTCGTGCTTTGCGGACGAACCCAGTCAACGCTCGATCGGACGGCGCAGGCGATTCTCGAGGCAGGAGGCAAAGCCGAAGTCATTCCCTGCGACGTCACCCTCCTGCACCAGTTCGAATACGCCGCCGCCCG
>CAZILJ010000524.1:0-4305 GCA_964539915.1 uncultured Acidobacteriaceae bacterium
GAGCTCCTACCATCTATTGATGGGGGACGCCCCTGCGGAGGAGGCGTTGCTCAGCACAGCGCTTGAACAGCTGTGGCTGATTCCTGCCCACAAGAACCTCATCGGTGCCAACCTGGAACTGGTCGACTCAGAGGGGCGCGAGTATCGCATGCGCGAAGCGCTTGCGCCCTTGCGCGACCGGTTTCAGTTCATCGTCCTCGACTGTCCTCCAGCACTCGACCTGCTGACGTTGAACTGCCTGGTGGCAGCCGACGCCGTGCTCATCCCAATGCAGGGGGAATACTTTGCCCTTGAAGGCATCAGCGAGTTGCTCGACACCATTGAGCGAATACGGGCAGCGCTGAACCCTGAATTGGGGATCGAGGGCGTTGTGCTGACGATGTTTGATGACCGCACCAACCTGGCGCAGCAGGTGATGGCTGAGCTGAAGAACTATTTCGGAGAGAAGCTTTGCCGGACGACCATCCCGCGAAACATACGGTTGGCGGAGGCGCCCAGCCATGGGAAGGCGGCGCTCGTCTACGATCCGCGCTCGAAGGGTGCGGAGAGTTACATACGGCTGGCGAAGGAGATCATCGAGCGGCAGCCTGCGGCTGGGATCTCAGATGTTAGCTCTCAGGCTTCGGCTACAGCGCAAGAACCTTTAACCGCCGAGGGCACAGAGGAACCCAGAGAAGGCGTGGAGGAGATCGCCGCGGGTGTGGCCGACGACGAAATGGATAAGACCGCGTGAGCGGCTTCCCACAGAAAGCATCGGATTTATATATTGATGGACGTCGATGTATTAGATTGATGGACGTCGATATACACTTAGGAACTTTGCATAGGTCCTTCGGCCCAACCTCTGGGGCTCGGGACGACACGGCGCAGTGCGAGAGAGAGCGCGGGAGAGAAACGAGATGACCAATACGGCGGCGGCGGAGCGAGACAAAGAGAAGGTAGAAAAACGGCGAGCTTTGGGGCGCGGACTGGAGTCGTTGTTGCCGCGAGGGCCAAGGGTCGTGCCGGGCAACGCGAGTGCTCCCGCACAGGGTGTGGTGCCTCCCGGCAAACAGCAACTTCCTCACTTCGCTCGGAACGACAAAGCTCTGGCGTCCGACAAGCCTGTTGCGCCTGACAAGGCGATTGCTAGTGACAACGCATTCGCGGTTGACAACGCTACCCACGAAAGTTCGCAGGCTACTGACCGAACTCAAACCCATGAGAGACTTGCGAACTCCCAAGATGCACCGTCCCCGCAACCGGTTGGTGAGGCCCTTCCGGAGGTCATTCGGGCCGTGGCTGACCGTGCGGTGATCGACGACTCGCGGGCAGAGGCGCCTCCCCCCGCATACGACGAGGGCGCGGTGGCTACTTCTGACGAGACCATCACCCTTCATGCGCAGACCGGGTCGCGGATGTCGGGGAACCTGGTGGTCAACCTGGCGATTGCGGATATTGACAAGAATCCGTTTCAGACGCGGCAGGTAGATGATGACGAGAAGCTCGAGGAGTTATCGGATTCGATCAAGGCCAATGGCGTGGTGCAGCCCATTATGGTGCGGCCAGGAGACGAAGACGGGCGCTACATACTGGTTCTCGGTAAGCGGCGGTTGCTGGCTTCGAAGAAGGCGGGAAAGGCGACGATTCCGGCGCTGGTGCGACGAGTTTCGCTGCAGCAAGCGGCCGAGATGACGATCATCGAAAACCTGCAGCGCGAGGACTTGAGTGCGTTGGAACAGGCGCAGGCGTTCCGCGTGTTGAGCAAAGAGTTTTCGCTGACGCAGCAGCAGATTGGTGAGCGGGTCGGACTGTCGCGCGAGTCGGTGTCGAATTACATGCGGCTGCTAAAGTTGCCAGTGCTGGTGATGGAGCAGCTCTCGCATAAGCAGATTGGATTCTCGGAGGCGAAGGAGTTGCTGAAGCTAGAGGATCCCGATCTGATCACGAAGACGGCCGACTACATTGTAAAAAAGCATCTGACGCTCGACCAGGTGGAAACCCTGATCATGCGAATGACAGGCCTGCTCGATCCGGTGCCGGGAATGCCGGGACAGGTTGCAAAAAAGAGCGGGGCGCGGTGGGTCGATCCGAATGTACGGGCCGCGCAGCTTGAGCTGGAGCGAATGCTGGGAGTGCGGGTTCGGATCCGCGACCGCAAGGGCAAGGGAAGGATTGTCATTGAGTATTCGACGGTGGACGATTATGAGCGGGTGGTGGAGATGCTGAGGGGGAGGAAGTAGCCTCTAGCTTCTACTCTTTTCTGCGGCTTTGCGGCCACCTTTTTGTTGCTGCGCGGTGAGTGTGGAACCAAGATCGTTACTGGTGTGGCTCACCACGGCCTGTTTCAAGCATCTGGACTGCGAGAAGTGGAAGACAGTGCCGATTAAGCCCCGGATGGTGGGAGAAACCAGCTCGTAGAAAGAAGTTTACTGTTATGGTTCGGGACTTTCGGAGTGAATTCTACTTCACCGAAACGTCGGTGACGCGCATTTCCGGATACTCGTGGTTCCACTGAGCGGAGATGCTGTCGAAAGTCAGTCGGAATGGCTGCGTTTGTCCCGGACCCAACGCCGAGACTCCCAGATCCACGGGCTCGAGATAAGCACCGTTGGTGCGGACCACCCGCAAAGGCACCTCCTCGCGCTGCGCCAACTGTCCCATTGAATCCTTGAAAACAACTTCCACCACGACGTGGGCCACGGTCTTGTCGCCAGTATTCGTAACCGTGCCGTCAATGTAGCTGACCGTCGCCCCAATGAAATTCTCGGCTGCGCTCATCTTGAAATCTGAAAGCTTCACACTGGCGATGTATGGGGAAACGGTCTTCGCAGCTTTTGGCGCTTCCCGAAGCAACAACGCGGCCCCCACCGCGAAGCCGATCACCAAAACTACGGCCATCACGATGATTAAACGACTGGAGTCGCGTTCCTCGGCGACCGGCGTTGGCTGTCCCAAACTGCCCATGAGAGGAATTGTAGGCTGTTGTTTTTTGATTGTCGATTTTATCGCGGATTCCCGGAGCCTGCAGACGTGCGGGAGTAGGCGACGATAAAAAGGATCCCGAAGAGGGTATCGATTCCGGCAAACATCAGGTCGGAGGGATGCAGCCGATGCTGCAGATAGAGAGCCGTCAGGCAAGCGCCGTAGCTGAATTTTTCGATGACCGAAGGAATCATCATCGGGTGGAAGCGCACCGGGTCGCGAGCGATGACGAAAAAGGCAAATTGCCAAGCCATGCCGGCGCTGAGAAATCCGTAGTAGAAGCCGGGGTGCGTGATGGGTGGGGGATCGTTGCGGCCGATGACCTCGAACATAAAGAAGAGGGGCGTGAGAGTGAGAAGGCCCCAGATGCCGGCGATCCAGAAAATTGTTTTGGCGAATTTCATGGGCTGACTCTAGGCGCTGGAAAGCACGGCTTGAGACCGCGTGCCGTCCTTGCCGGACTCGGTGTCTTCTCACATTCCTTACCCGGCACGTCCATGCCGGGGCTTTCACCTGCGGCCGCTTCGCGGCTGCAGATTGGCAGATTTCATTGCTCCCCTATTCTGCGCACCCATCTATGCGGGATCCCGGCTCGCCGGCGTTCCGCGAGTCTGATTGGCGCAGACGTTCCCACCCCTGAAGCAGTTTCCGTATCCCCGACCCTGCGCAGCCGTGTCGTCACCGATTCGCGGCCGGAAGTCTACTCGCCGCCAACGGTGAGCCCGTCGACGCGAATCGTCGGGGCGGCCACTGACCCACGAAATTCCAGATCGTTGGCGATTTCGGAAATGTTGAAAAACAATTCTTTCAAATTTCCGGCCACCGTGATCTCTTCCACCGGGTAGGCGAATTCTCCGCCGGAAATCCACATGCCGGAGGCTCCGCGAGAATAATCGCCGGTCACCAGGTTCACACCCTGGCCGAGAAACTCGGTGACGTAGAGACCTTCCTTCACCCCGGCGATCAACTCCTTTTGCGACTTCGATCCGGCCTGCAGAAAATAATTGCCCGGGCCAATGCCCGGAGTTCCTGCAAGTCCACGCGAGGCGTTGCCTGTAGTCTGCAGGCCGAGTTTCTTCGCGGTGTAGGTGTTCAGCAGGTAGGATTTCAGCACGCCATTTTCGACCACGACCGTGCGCCGCGTAGAAACTCCCTCGCCATCGAACGGACTGGTGCCGAAGCCGCCGGCAATGGTGCCATCATCAATAATACTGACGTTATCCCCGGCAATTTTCTGGCCGAGCTTGCCAGCTAAGAAGGATGCGCCGCGGTACACGGAGTCTCCGTTCACGCCTTCGAAAATGTGATCGATGATGGAAGACGAGACCATGGGATCGAATA
>CAZILJ010000525.1:0-2798 GCA_964539915.1 uncultured Acidobacteriaceae bacterium
ACAAATCCCGCATCGTAGTCTCGCTTCTCCAGCAGCAGCGCCTGCTGCAGTCCGAACAACGACCGCGGATTCCGCGGATTGCGGTCGAGATCGTCGCGGAATACTTTTTCCGCGCCAGACGCGTCCCCGCTGATTAACAACGCTCCTCCCAGCGACTCCCGCACGGGGAAAAACCAGTCTGGCGGCTCGCCATATTTCAGCGTGTCCTGAATCGTGACCGCTTCCCGCAGCATTGCAATCGCTCCCTCGGTGTCTTTCTTCGCCCGGGCGATCTTCGCGCCCAGAACATCCTTGGCAATCTCCAGAATGTCTTTTGTCTTGTTGTTGATGGGCGCGTTGAATACCTGGTCAGCAGGCGTCGCGGCCTGGGCGTCGGAAACGATCTTATACTCGGCTTCCGCCTCGTTAACTTTTCCTGTACCCGCAAGAGCCAACCCTCGCGCGAAATGCCAGAAGCCGGTTGTGACTTTCATGGCGGTATCCGGAGTTGGCATCTTCAGGATTTCGTTCCAGTGATGAAAACGAATCTCCACCGCCATCGGAATCGTCATGAAACCCTCAAGCGGAGGCATCTCTTTCACGTGTGGACCAACATTTGCGGCCAGCAGGTCCGCATTCCTGCGCGCCTCGGCATAGCGTCCGTTCATCGCGCCGCACATCGCCACGAAGTGCAGGTTGTGGCTGTAATACATCATCGGGTAGATGCCCTGCTCGCCGCTCGCCTTGAGGTAAGCTCGATCGACTTCCGCCGCCTTCTCGTTGGTCTTTACGGCAGCATCGTAGTCTCCCGTTCGGATGTAGATGTGCGCCGGCATGTGCACAATGTGTCCCGCGCCCGGTGCGAGCGACGCCAGTTTGTTCGCGCCAGCCAATGCGCGTTGTGGATCGTTCGAGGCCTCGACTGCATGGATGTAATAGTGGATCGACCCCAGGTGATTGGGATCGCGCTTCATCACCGATTCCAGCGTGGCGACGATCTCGTCCGTACCTGCCTCGGGCGTGCCGTCCTGATGCCAGAGTCCCCAAGGATGCAGGTTCATGCCGGCTTCCGCAAATAGCGTGGCCGCGTCCAAATCGTCGGGAAACTCGCTCACGAGTTGCCGCATGGCATCTCGGTAGTCCTCGGCGGCCTTCTTCAGGTCGGAATTCGGATCTGTGGGAAACCGCTTCGCCAGCGCCTGGATATAAGCCTGCTCGCTAGGCGAGGCTGATGCCGATAGATCAACCGCCTTCTGCACCGCGTCATGCGCGTGCTTATATCGGTCGGGATCGGCAGGATCGTTGTAGTTTGGTCCCACAGCCTCCGCGACGCCCCAGTAGGCCATCGCCAGTTTAGGATCGAGTTCGGTCGCGTGCTGAAACGAACGCGCCGCCTCGGCATGGTTAAACGCATAAATGAAGCGCATCCCTTGATCAAAAAACTGTTGCGCCTGCGGATTGTGAGTCGAAACCGGGTGATGGAGATCGCCCAGTCCCGTCACCAGCGTGACGGAGTGCGTCTGAACGTGGGTAACATGATCCTGCGCCATCGCGCCCCAGCAGAGCAGAGCACCGCACAGTAACTGCGCCAGAATCTTCATCTGGTCACCTCCTGATTCAATTTTGAAATCAAGCCCCAAAGAATGCAGGATGGAAAAGCCGCCCCTTGCAATTGCGGACAGCTTATGACAGATTTGTGCCCTTGCCAAGTCCTTTGCCAATCGAATGTCCTTTGCCAATCGAACCGAAGGCCGCGGATCCGCCCGACTGGAACTCTCCCTGACCGCTGTTTTCCCGGCTCTTCTACCTTGATCACCCTGCTTCGATCCTTCGGGGCCTCAGGTACAATCCAGCTTCGACCAAGCTATGCGCAAGGCCGCGTTGCTCTACAACCCGCGTTCCGGCGGTAGCAAACGACGCCAGCGGGAACTCGACTCTGCCCTCGCCATTCTTCGAGGAGGAGGCGTGGAAGCCGATCTCGTTCCCACCGAGTCCCCCGATCACGCCGAGGACGAAACGCGCCGCGCCATCGACTCCGGTTGCGACACTATCTTTGCCGGCGGCGGGGATGGCACCATCCACAACATCTTGCAAATCGTCGTCAACTCGCCCGTCGCGCTGGCCATCCTGCCCATGGGAACCGCCAACGCGCTGGCTCACGACCTCCGCATTCCCCTTCGCGTGCCGGCTGCCGCCAAGGCGTCCCTGGGCGCCACAGCGCGCCGCGTCGCGGTGGGCTTGGTGAAATTCGTCGATCTCCAGGGCAATCCCGGCACGCGTTATTTTGTCGTCACCGCTGGCGTCGGCGTCGATGCTCATCTTTTCTACAAACTCCATACCGGAACCAAAGAGCGCATGGGGATGGCAGCCTACTACGCGAAAGCATGGCACCTGTGGTTCAGCTATCCCATGACACGCTTCGAGGCCGAATACCTTGAAAGCGGCTCGGACGCTCCCCGTAGCGCCGCAGTCACCGAACTGATGGCCGTGCGCATCCGCAACTTCGGCGGAGTCGTTCAGGAACTTGCCCCAGGCGCCTCGCTCGACCGTGACGATATGCGACTGGTGTTCTGCCGCACTGCCAGCCGCCTTGCCTATCTTGCCTATGTGACCCGCGGACTCCTCCGGCTCTCCACCACAATCCGCGGGATCGACCTGGCGCACAGCAAGAGAGTCTGGTGCCGGTACCAATCGCCCTCCAACACCGCGCAAGCGCAGCGCAAGATCTACGTGGAAGCCGACGGAGAACTGCTCGGCACGCTCCCCGCCGAGATTACGGTCGTGCCGGATGCACTCACTCTTCTAGCTCCGCCACGTTG
>CAZILJ010000526.1:0-5142 GCA_964539915.1 uncultured Acidobacteriaceae bacterium
TTTCGAGGGTGGGAATATCCAGATCGTTGGTGGGCTCATCCAGCAAAAGAACGTCGGCGGGCTGAAGCATGAGCTGCGCGATCAAAACCCGGGCGCGCTCTCCGCCGGAAAGTCGCTCGACCGGTTGGTTGAGTTGTTCGCTCTTGAACAGAAACTTCGCTGCCCATGATGCGACGTGGGTGACCCGGTCTTGATAGATAACGGAATCGCCCTCGGGCGCCAAGGCTCGACGCAGAGTCACATTGGGGTCGAGTTCGCGCCGTTGGTCGAAGTACACGATCCGCAACTTTTCTGCTCGACGAATCTCTCCTTCGGTCGCCGCAACTTCTCCGCGCAGCAAGCGCAGCAATGTCGTCTTGCCGCTGCCGTTTGGGCCCACCAACCCAACTCTTAATCCGGCGGAGATGATGAAGTTCAAGCCCTGGAAGAGCCGCCTCCCGCCGATTTCGTACGCGACATTCTGCAATTCAATCAGGCGCTTGGTCTTGCGATCGGTAGCGGAGAAGTCAATTTGCGCGGTTTCACTCCGGCTTCGCGTATTCAGATCCGCAAGTTCCACCATCAACTCGCCCGCTTTGTCGATTCGCGCTTTCGATTTTCTGGTGCGCGCTTTGGCTCCGCGGCGCAGCCATTCGATTTCCGAATGAACCAGATTTTCCAGCGCTTCCTGTCGCTTCGATTGGGCGTGGAGGAATTCTTCCTTCTTCTCCAGGAAGGTGCTGTAGCGACCTCTTACGCGCAGCAATCCGTCTGGATAAATTCGGCTCAACTCCGCCATCTCGGTGGCAACATTCTCCAGAAAATAGCGATCGTGGCTGATGACCACACAGGCGAAGCCAGTTTGCTCAAGGACCTCTTCGAGCCACTCAATGCCAGCCAGGTCCAGATGGTTCGTGGGCTCATCAAGTAGCAGAATATCGGGGCTCTCGACCAGCGCTTGGACGATTGCGAGGCGCTTCTGCCAGCCTCCGGAGAGTGCGGTAGCTTCCGCTTCCAAGTCCACGAAGCCCGCGCGTCCCAGGGTCTCCGCAAAACGCGTTCCGCGCTCCGACTCGGTCACCGCGGAGGTTTTCAATGCGGCCTCGACCAGCGAGCGAACTGTGTCCCCCGGCCTGAACTCTGACTCTTGCTCGACGTAACTCAGACGGATTCGCTTGCGGACGGCGATTTCGCCGTCATCTGTGTCTTCCGTGCCGGCAAGAATCCGGAGCAGGGTGGACTTGCCAGAGCCGTTCGGACCGATCAGGCCGACGCGATCTCCCTCGGAAACGGTAAACGAGACGTTCTGAAAGAGTGGATCGGATCCAAAAGCTTTGGAGATGCTGCGTACATTAATTAGAGGCGGCAAACTATGTGCTTACTCCTAAACACTGGCGATCGGTCTCTGCTTGAGATTATCAGGAAGATGAAGAGTTGGAGATCAAGCTAGCCCGCGCGATGGGCAAGGGGATCGAAATTTGCGGAATTCCGGTGGCGAACCGCCGGGTCGCTCGCCAGAGACTGGATCTCTACCAGGCTGGCTTGCCGTCTTTGAAACGTAGCGTTAGCGTGTCGCCACCCTTAAGCACCACTTCGCGGGCCAGAGTCAGATCCGCTCCGTCCTGCTTGATCTTTGAGCCCGTAACCTCAATCTCGTCGTCGGCTTTGAAGGCCACGCCCATATCATCGAGAAACTTCTTGGGGCAAAGAAATACCTGGACCGCATCGGCGCCACTCTTCAGCACAAGATAAGCCAGGGGCTTGCCGCCCGTGGGCGGAACAATCTTCACTTCTTCCACGGTTCCCTTGACCTTTCCTTCGGTGGCGGTATCGTATTTCGGAGGTGCTTGGGCAAATGCAGAAACCGCGAGAAATGTAATTGCCGCAGTCTTCAAGAAACGCTTGTAAACCGGGCCGGGCATCATGGGCAGGCCCTCCATGTCGCGAATGTTAGGCCTGTAGCGCGCGAAAAGCAATCTGATTGTGATTGCGCCGGAACCAGACTGAGCTTCCATGGCTGGAATACGAGCGCCAAATCTGCTTTTATACTCGAGTACGCGAGGACGCGCGCTTGTGACGAAATCAACTTGGTCCACGAAAGAGGAGCAAACCGTCAAGGCTCCAGTTCACTACATGGGGCTGCGCAGGTTTCTCTTGTGCGCAATCTTGGCAACGATCTGCATCTCGGTTGCCCCATTTCCTCTTACCGCCGACGCCGAAACAGGGGCCGAGGCCTGGCTGCGTTACTCCCGATTAGACCCACAAAGGCAGCAGGCGTACCAAGGTTTGCCTTTCAAGACCACGTTGCTCGGTGATTCTGTCGTACTCAAGACTGCACAGCAGGAGTTGGTCCGGGGCATCGCGCAAATGCTAGGCGAGCCTTTAAGCGCGGCCCCTGTCTTGTCTCCGGGAGCTGCGATTGTGCTCGCGAAGCTGGCAGACCTGCGCGCTCTGGCCCCGAAGTTGAATTTCCCACCAGAACTGGCATTGGATGGGTATTGGCTGAAGAGCGCGAATATCCATGGCTCCGAATGTTTGTTGGTAGCCGCGTCCACGGACCGCGGTGTTCTCTACGGCGTGTTCGCTCTGCTGAGCAAGATCGCTCGCGGCGATAGCCTTGCCGATATCGATGAGGTGCACAGACCGTACGCTCCGGTCCGCTGGGTGAATCAGTGGGATAATCTCGATGGCCGCATCGAGCGCGGTTATGGTGGAGCTTCAATATTCTTCGCGGACGGAAAAGTTCGGAGCGACTTGATACGCGCCGGCCAGTACGCTCGTCTGCTGGCTTCGATCGGTATCAACGGGTGCACGATTAACAATGTGAATGCCGCGCCCGCCGTGCTTGAAGATGGCTTTATCGCGCAGGTCAGCCGCATCGCGGACGTGTTCCGTCCATGGGGCGTGCAACTTTCCCTGTCCGTCGATCTAAGCAGTCCAAAAGTCATCGGGGGTCTGGACACGTTTGATCCCTTGGACCCCCGGGTCGAACAATGGTGGCGGAAGAAGGTCGATGAGATCTACCGGTTCATTCCGGACTTCGGCGGCTTCGTCGTTAAAGCGGATTCCGAGGGCCGGCTCGGCCCTTCCACTTACGGCAGAACGCCAGCCGACGCGGCCAACGCGATTGCGCGTGCACTCAGGCCCCACGGTGGCGTCGTGTTCTACCGCGCCTTCGTCTACAACCACCATCTGGACTGGCGGGACTTGAAGAATGATCGCGCCAAGGCGGCTTACGATAATTTTCATCCGTTCGACGGCGCCTTCGAAGACAACGTCATCATTCAGATCAAGAATGGTCCAATCGATTTCCAGGTGCGCGAACCGGTCTCCCCGCTCTTCGCTGGTCTCGGTCGCAGCAATGAAGCTGTGGAACTGCAAATCACGCAGGAATATACCGGGCAGCAGCGTCATCTCTGTTTCTTGGTACCCATGTGGAAAGGGGCGTTAGACTTCGACATGCACATCGCGGGGAAGGCCGCGACGGTGAAGGATCTTGTAGCCGGCCGCGTCTACCATCGGCCCACGGGTGGCTTCGTAGGCGTTGCTAACGTAGGGATGGATGCAAACTGGTTAGGAAGTCCACTCGCCATGGCCAATCTCTATGGCTACGGCCGCCTGGCGTGGGATCCCGATCTCAGCGCTGAGAAGATCGCCGATGAATGGACGCGCCTCACCTTCGGCAGCGACCCGTTCGTGGTCAAAACCATCGTCGCGATGCAACTCAATTCCTGGCCGGTCTACGAGAGCTACACCGGACCGCTCGGTGCGGGAACCCTCACCAACATTCTCGGAAATCACTACGATCCTGGACCGCAATCCTCCGAGCAGAATGGCTGGGGACAATGGCATCGCGCCGATCACGAGGGAATTGGCATGGATCGTACGGTATCGACGGGAACTGGATTCATCGGCCAGTATCCGCCCGAAGTGCAAAGGCTTTATGAATCGCTCAACAACTGTCCTGACGCACTTCTCCTGTTTTTCCATCACGTGCGCTATAAACACATTCTGCGTTCAGGGGAAACCGTCATCCAATACGTCTACGACTCCCACTATGATGGCGCAGACCGTGCTCGGGATTTCGTCGCGCAATGGAAAGCGCTCGAGGGACACATCGATGAAGAGCGTTACCGCGATATTTTGGCGCGGTTCCAATACCAGGCAGCCCAGGCGAGCCTGTGGCGGGACACGATCTGCACCTGGATTTACGGTCTTTCGGGAATTCCGGACAAAAACGGCCGCGTAGCAGCAGCCCGCCTCCCCAATCGTCCCTCGGCGCAGGATTTCTCAAATGCATCCGATCTGCGTTAGATTGGACTGCGATCGGAGCTCGCACATGAGTCGCTTCACCTATTCCAGACGTTCTTTTCTGAAACAAGCCTCCGGCGCCGCCATCGCCCGTTCGGCGGGAATAGTAATCGGATCCGGACCGCTTGCGGCCTTGGCGCAAGCCAAACCGTCGTCGGACTCTTCGCCGGCGCGGGTTTTCATCGACAGCAGAAGAACGATTGCGCCGCTGGATCGCAACCTCTTTGGTTCTTTTCTCGAACATCTGGGGCGCGCCATTTATGGGGGCATCTACGAGCCAGGCTCGAAATTTTCCGATTCCAATGGCTTTCGCAAGGATGTGTTGGACGAGGTCCGTCAAATCGGGGTTCCCATCGTCCGCTATCCAGGAGGCAATTTTGTTTCCGGCTATCACTGGCTGGATGGCGTAGGCCCAAAGCAGGATCGACCACGCGTGCTCGACAAGGCGTGGAATTCGATCGAACCCAATCAGTTTGGCACGAATGAATTCATGGCATGGTGCAAGGCCGCCGGAGCGTCGCCTCTGATGGGGCTGAATCTAGGTACTGGCACTCCCGAACAGGCGGCGGCACTGGTCGAATACTGCAATGTGGAAAAGGGAACCAAGTGGAGCGATCTGCGCCGACAGCACGGGTTTGCCGAGCCCCATGAGGCGCGCCACTGGTGTCTGGGCAATGAAATGGATGGACCCTGGCAAATCGGACACATGTCCGCCACTGAATACGGCATCAAGGCTGCGGATGCCGCCCGACAGATGCGAAGTGTAGAGCGCTCGCTCAAACTCGTGGCTTGCGGATCGAGCGGCCCCGGCATGCCGACCTACCTCGAATGGGATCGCGAAGTATTGGAGCA
>CAZILJ010000527.1:0-7531 GCA_964539915.1 uncultured Acidobacteriaceae bacterium
TTTGTGAAAGAAGGCGGGGCTGAGGTGGTGAAGATCGAAGGCGGCGAGAAGCGTGCCGACCTGATTCGACGCATCATCGATGCGGAAATTCCCGTGGCCGGGCACATTGGGCTTACGCCGCAGTCGGTGAATGTGATGGGCGGCTACAAAGTACAAGGTAAGAGCCTGAGCGGAATAGAACAGCTGATGCACGATGCCGTGGCACTCGACCGAGCCGGCGTGGCATGCCTTTTTCTCGAGGGCATTCCGCGAGAAGTAGCGGCGATGATCACCGGCGAAATCAGCGCTCCGACCATCGGAATTGGCGCGGGCCCGGAGTGCGACGGGCAGGTGCTGGTATTTCACGACATTTTGAATCTGACGTTCGGGCCACCGGCAAAGTTTGTGCGGCGCTACGGCGACGCGGCTGCACTGATCACGAATGCGGTGCAGGCTTTTCGTGCGGATGTGCGATCGCGTCACTACCCGGCGGATGTGGAGTCCTATCATCTCCCCCAAGAGACCAAGGCTGGTCTCGATACCGTGCTGGACCGGAAGCGGGCGATGCGGCGCTGAGGTCGCACGGATATGGACTCGACTCCCGGTGGACCGGGGAACTCCGGTACCGGGTTTTGCGTATCTTCAAATAGTGATTCGCGCCGTAGATGCGACGGAGCGTGTGCCGGTGCTTCGGGGCTGCAGCGTAGTCCCGACAGTGCTAGGCTATAGACAAGGAGGGCGGTCATGATCCTATCAACAGTTCTCTTCTTCCCGTTCTTCGGCTTGCCGTTCTTGTTGTATTTTTTGCCGTCGATCATCGCGCTGGCCCGAAGTAAGCGGGACCTGCTTGCGATCTTCCTGCTCAACCTTTTCCTCGGATGGAGCATCATTGGATGGTTTGTCGCGCTGATTTGGGCGGCGAAGAATGACGCTCCCGTGATGGTGAGGTAGCTTAGGCCCGTGATCGGCAAGTTTCTTCGCATGAGGGTTGGGCTGGTCCTGCTTTCCGGGATTTCTCTGTTTGCATGTTCGCAGCGGCAGGACGCGGCGCAACCTCCCGCTCCTGAAACCCTATTACAAGCCATCCCTGCAGCGGATTCCGCGCAGGTCGAGCACATCCACGACATGAAAACCTGGCGCAACCCCTACCTCATCATCCGGCCAGATCGGGTGGCGTTGTTTGACGTCGCCGATAATGCGGAAATCATTCTGAAGCCGGGCGAGTTGCTGCCGGCGCTGGCGGCCCTGCCCGCTTCGAATTGGCCCTATGGCCGGGTGGTGGCAGCCGCGGAAAACAGCGCGCAGGCGTCCGACCAGGATGGCATTGCCATCCGCCGGAACAAAGGAATCGTGGGCGGGATACTTCAGGGTGCGCATATTGCGGTAAAGTGGGTGCCGTCGGCGTGAAGTTCGCCGGCAGCGGCACGACCTGTCTTTGAAAATCTGCAAAACCATCCACGAAATGCGGGCTGAATCTCGCGCCATCCGCGGCGCGGGAAAGCGTCTGGGATTTGTGCCGACGATGGGTGCACTCCATGAGGGGCACCTTTCACTGGTGCGGGCGGCTCGCTCAGCTTCTGATCTCGTTGCGGCCTCCATCTTCGTCAACCCAACGCAGTTTGGAGCCAACGAAGACCTCGCGAAGTATCCGAGATCGTTCGAGCGCGATCGTGAGCTGCTGCAGGGCGAAAGAGTGGAATTGCTGTTCGCTCCGTCGGTGGAAGAGATGTATCCTGCGGGCGCGGTGACCTGGGTGACCGTCGAGGGCTTGAGTGACAAGCTGGACGGGCGCTCGCGGCCGGGACATTTTCGCGGTGTTACCACCGTGGTCGCCAAGTTGTTTCATGTGGTGCAACCGGATGCGGCCTTTTTCGGACAGAAAGACGCGGCACAGGTGGCGATTATTCGCCGCATGGTACGCGATTTGAATCTGCCGGTAGAGATTGGGGTTTGTCCGATCGTGCGCGCGGCCGACGGTTTAGCCATGAGTTCGCGGAATGCGTATCTTGATCCCGACGAGCGAAAGCGGGCGCTGGTGTTGCAGCGTTCACTGCTGCGCGCGGAACATTTGGCGGAGACGGGCGAGCGAAACGCGGCCCGGTTAGTCGCCGCGGGGCGCGAAGAAATCGACAAAGAGAGCTCTGTTCGTCTCGACTATTTCGAGATCGTGAATCCGGATACGCTGGATCCCCTGGAAGATATTTCCGGCGGCGGGTTAGTCGCGGTCGCGGCGGTGGTCGGGGGTACGCGGCTGATCGACAACATTTTGCTCGGCAATTCCCGACGCGAATAGCCTAAACAGCTCCGTTACCATGATTGTCGTCACGTTGACGCTTAAGGACAGACTGGCGGAAGTGCCGGCCGGTGCCAGTTTTCTTCTCGGGGTTGCGTTGAACCTGCCAGATCTTCTGCGCTCGAGACGGAACCCAATACGTGACGTGAGAGACGGGTTACCCAGCAAAGACGGTATCGCCGGTTGCCTCCAACGGCATGGGACCGTTGTGAGACCTCTGGTTCCGCCATCGCGTGCGTTGCTGAATGCTTTTCTGCCGCGTGGGACGACTCCCGCTCCATGCCGAGGAAGTCCCTCGGACGTGCCCGGGCCCTCACGGCAGATCGGGGGAATAGGTGTCGAAGGGCGACAGGGGCAGAGGAGGTCTTCCAAATTTCAGATTTACGCTAAACGTGAACATCGGTCCAAGCAGAACGCGGCCAGTTGTTGTGTCGAAGTTCATAAACATGCCCCCAGCCAGCGCCAGGGTCAGAAATTTCGTTGCCTCGAAAGAGAGATTAAACGGAACAGCATTGACGGTGATGGTGGGGTTAATGTCTCTGCCAAACGCCATCCCAAGCCTGGGCGTAAGGCTGCCACCAGTGAAAATTACTCAGAGCGCCGATGCGGTCAACGTCGGTGACCTGCCAGAAGGGGTTAAAAGTCCAGGCATCACTGCCAGCGGTGGCATTCAATGGCTCTCCCGCCTGCACACCAACTGTCGACTCCACATGCTTTCCTTCCGGGGTACCCTTTGAAACGATGCACTGGGCTGTCAGGATAAAGGAATCCTGACGGGATCGAGTGAACGGAAAAACCGTTTGGCCGCCGGACTGAAGCTCACAATGATCGTACTTCCACGCTCCAGAATTTGACGAGGGAAGCGTGACTTCGGGAATATGTGGCGCTGCGAGCGGCTTCGACAGCTGGGCAAACTGAATGGGATAAAATTTCGGGTTCATCATCTGCCGCCGCACATCGTCGGGTATGTTAATGACGTTCCCGCTAGGGCGAGTCGCCCAATCCATCATTTGTTTCCTCATGTCGTCGGGAATCGTAAGGGTCCTCGGCGTATACTCCGGAGCCGGAGGAACTCCTGACTGCAGCTTGCCGGGAGAGAACCCTGCGATGACACGGTCCTTCAGGCTCGGAGGGTTCATCAAACTCTGCCCCGAATTGATTTTCTGGCCGAAAATGGTGGCGGTAACCAGCGCAAGATGAAAAATTGAGGGGCGAGTCTCGCGCCCGACAACGCCGTCCACATCGAGTTGCTGTCGCTTCTGGAACGCCCGCACAGCCTGGTCGGTCTCGGGGCCGAAAACCCCGTCTACAGCGATTGGGGATGCGATGCCTTCACTTCGGGTGTTTAGACCTTCTTGCAGGGCGCGGACATCAGGTCCGCTCATTCCTATCGCGAGATCTCTCATGACAGAGTAACCTCAAGCCCGGAAGGGCTTAGCCGCATAATGCGGGTTGTTTCAGGTAGTGAGTTCTCGGTGCGCGACGGGTCTCTTTACACGAGTTGCGCGAAGTTCCCGCCGCGGCTCTTGGGAAGATAGTGCGGGTCCCCAGGTTAACGTTTCATCGATCCGGCCAAGCGATCACCGGAGTCGGGCCTTCGAAAACGCCCCGAGATGTTACATCCGCTTCCGACGGGGCGCAGGGGAAAAAAGCAGAGCTTCTCCGGACCGGAGTCCCATCCCATCAAAAGCATGGAAAAACCTGCGTCGGGTCCGAGTATTCTCCCAGCGTTGAGGCTAGTTCAGACTTACCACCGAATCACGCGTGTATTGGATGGTCGAGATGCACAAACTTGTCGGGTACGGGCGTCTGCTATAGCGACGGAGTCGTCTGTATGGCTGCGGGTGGCGGCTCCATGTGCTGGCGCACCAGACCTTCAACCTGTGACCAGAGGCGGGGATCACATTGGCTCTGCAAGTGGCTGGGAGTGAATACCCGCTGAAACCATGAGCCGCCCTGGCAGTGTACCGGTTGTTTTTGATAATCGAAACGGTAGTTTCCAAGGATCTGCGTCTTCGAATCATCCGCTGCGGTGATGTGACCTTCGCCGTGAAGCAAGCCATGGGGCTGATAGAAGTTAACCGCCTCAGCGACATTGTCGGGGATGACCCGGTCGCTTTGCCAAGGTTTTGGCACGCTGTCGACCTGTACCGTCAGCAGTACCGGGATTCCTGCGCGCGCGAGTTGGCGAGATAACATGACCACGGCGGAAGCTCCCCAGCTGTGCCCGAACAGAATGATGTGTGCCTCGGACTTCTCCTGATTACTGAGAACGCCATCGTGGTTGCGGTCGAGCAAGCCAAGAATGGCTTTGAAGGCGGCTTTTCGGTGGCGGTTCTCAAAGACCTGGATCGAGTCGCCTTTCGGCAGGTCCTGCTGAATGCGTTGGGCGAGTTTTACGGGTCCGTGGTGGGGATTGTCGTGGCGCACAAACCCGCCAGCAAAACCCACGAGGATATAGGAGGCAGGAGCGGAGGGTAGGCTTCCTGCCGCGCCATCCGCGGCCAGGAGCAAGGGCAGCGTTCCCGCTAAAATCACCAGCGCCGCAACCAGAATCGGAAATCGCGCAAGGCGAGGCATGCGGGCTCCCCAAGGGATGAGATGATTTCGGTCGCCGCCGGGGTTGCGGGAAAATGATTCACTCGTACGTCTGGTGAAATGCCTCTCCCAGCAAGGCTTTTGGAATACTCGACCCGGAACCAAGTCTACACCCGTCTGTCAAGTTAGGTCGGGCGCAGTTTAAAGCACCCTTTTCGGCCCCGAGACAAACAAATTTCCCACGAGCAGGTAACGGAGGGCCTTTTCCGCGGCCTTGGTAATGCCAATGCGGGGGGTTAGGCGGATGCCCCGCGCGCGATATCCGTCTTCCCCGATCCACAGGTTGCTGTCTCCCGACGTCAGATCGCACCCATTGTCGCGAACCCGGGTGATCGAGAAAGCCTGGGCCAGCCGTCCTGGTCCGCTGGTAAGTCTAAGCAGGTCTTTGGGGCTGTGGATCTCGATGCCGCGGGCCTTAGCCATTTCCTCCACGCCTGAGAGCGGTTCCAGGGCGCGCACCAGAACGGATCCGGCTTGGCCATCGGGTTCGCAGGAGACGTTGAGGCAGTAGTGATTTCCGTAGATGAAGTAAACATAGGCATGACCCGGTGGTCCGAACAGCACCGCGGTACGGGCAGTATTTCCGGCGGCGGAGTGAGCGGCGGGATCTTGCTCTCCGAGGTAGGCTTCCACTTCTACGATGCGAGCCGTAAGAAGGGCGCCACTGTGTTGCCGGACTAGTACCTTGCCAAGCAGTTCGCGCGCCACGCGTCGCGGATCGCGGCTGAAGAAAGCACGATCCAGAGCGCGGATATTGGCAGGTGTCGTAGAGGCGCGCGACTTACGCATGAAGCGAAATCTTAGCTGTTGTGCTCCGGCTAGATAGGTTTGAGCTGTGTGTTTACTGCCACAGTAACATTGGAAGGCGTGTCACCGAAGGATTTGCCGGGTTCGAAAGCGACCTTCTCGTGCTTGCTTCCCACCTTCCGGATCGCGTCGTGCCAGCCATCGTCCCAACTGATCCGAGCCTCTCCATCAACTACGGTCCAAGTTCCGTGGGAGGTGCCGAGCGTCTTTCTCGCTTCTCCATCTGCGTCAAGAGTGATGAAGAACTTGCTTCCGTTGCCATCGCCGACTTCCCACTTGCCAGCAAAGTGACCACGTCCCGGCGTCATGGCGCTGAGTCCAGAATCCTCGAATTCAATGCGGAGGATTTCACCGCCGGCGACCTTCTCCTTATGGCCATCCTTATAAACGATCACTGCCGGAGCCTTAAAGTCGATGCGCGCGATCTCGGCCACCGCCAAGCTTTGCCGGTGCCCGTCTTTGAATATGATCACCAGCGAGTTGCGATCCCCAGCAGGGGAAGGGACCGGTTTCGCAAAGGACCCTGCTGTCGCGACCAGAAGAATCCCAGCCAACGGAAACACTCGGATGAGACCGCGCATAAGTTCCTCCGAAACAAGCGGAGCCGAATAACGCAACTCCTCAACAATTAGTACGGAACATCAAGCTGAATAGTTCCTTCAGCTTCTCACCCACCCTAAACTGCGGTCTTGGCCGATTCCTTTAGGTAGTTCAGTACCTCTTCGGCGTGACCCTCTGGCTTCACTTTCTCGAAAATATGCTGGATCTTGCCGTCGGGACCGATGATGAATGTGGTGCGCGCAACTCCCATTACTTTCTTACCGTACATGTTCTTTTCCTTCATCACGCCGAAAGCCTCAGCGACTTTCTTGTCGGCGTCGGCGAGCAGAGTGAAGGGCAAATCATACTTCTCCTTGAATTTCTTCTGCGCCTTCGGGGTATCCGGCGATATGCCAAGCAGCACAGCGCCCGTCTTCTGCATCTGTTTGAATGTGTCGCGGAACCCGCGAGCTTCGATCGTTCAGCCAGGAGTGTCGGCGCGGGGGTAGAAATAGAGAACGACGGTCTTGCCGCGCAAGCCTTTCAACGACACTTCTTTTTCGTTCTCGTCCTGCAGAGTAAAGTCAGGAGCCTTATCATTGACATTCATGGGAGTTTCTCCGAGCAAATCGAAGTCGAACCCGGGAACAGGCTTATCCGGCCCGATAAGTTTCCATAAGATTTTATACTGCGGATCGTTATTCGTCGCGCTGCTCGCCTACGTTGCGGGGTCCGCCGTCGTAGTTAGCGCACAGGAGGAACGGCCGGAAATTACGCCGGGTGAGCGAAAGCCCTCCAAAAAGAAAGACGCGGGGCCACGCGCGGTGGGCGTGATCCAGCTTGCAGCCAACGGCAAGGCCATGCTGGTGCCGATCGCGATTCTAATCGGCGGAAAGTTCTGGGACGCAACCGCATACAAGGCCACTCCGGTCCCCATGGCGCTGGAGTCGGGCACGGTGTACGAGGCCGAACGCGCGGGAAGTTCGCTCGGGCTATTCACCGTCAACAGCGCGCTCCACAGCAACTCCGTTAACGTACAAAGTCCATGGATTGGAACCGGCGCCTGGGTCCCGGCAGGTGCCGAGAAGCCGAAGACGGCCCTTCAGGCGGAAATAGTCCCGGTTGGCATCGATACCAGCGAGGGGCCTCCTCGTCTGACCAGGAGCCCAACTGCGACTCAGGAGACACCAGCTGCGAATAACCCCCCGTCTTCAGCGCCACCGCAGATTAGTCCGGGGGGGTCCACAAGTCCCGGCCAGACGGGATCGAATCCTACAAGTTCCTCTCCCCCTGCGCCGAAGACGTCGACACCTC
>CAZILJ010000528.1:0-2466 GCA_964539915.1 uncultured Acidobacteriaceae bacterium
CCGACATTCAGCATCTCTCCCATTTCGGGCAAAGAGTTCACCGAGCGGATCGCAACCCCCTTTAGGGATGAGATCTTCGAGTTCCTCGTGTTCCAAGGAGGGATAATCGACCAGGTCATGCGCCTGATGGCCGCGGGAATAGAGGTCCAGACACCAGACGGGCGGTTTGTCCGCTTCATTGAAAACGACCCACGGCGACCGAAAGAGTACGAAGAATTCCGTCGGATCGCCGCTCACCTGCAATGGCTGAACGACAATCGCCAGCTGTTCGTACGCCCTCTCGTCTTTGAAGAAACGCTAATCGCCGATTTCAGAAATGTTCCGCGCGCCGAAGATATCAACAACGGCTTCAACATGGGATTGCGATGGCGGCAGAAATCGAACGGCAATTATGAACTGACGCGGCTGAAAGCCGGCCGGGTCGTTGTCACGAATTTCGACCCGATGGCGCTGACCGATCAGCAGCGGTTCGAGCTTGACGAAAAGATAAAGAAGAACCCGAGCGGATTTGTCTATCTGGATATTCAGCCAGATGGACCGGGCGGAAATTTCCCCATCCAAGGCGCGATCAAGTTGCGGAGCATGTTTCAGATTCTCAACTTTATTGCCAGAGGGATCCGTACCGCCCCAGAGTTCGACGTCAGTCCAGACCTACCGACTGAGGCGACGGAAGCAGGGCCCGCAGCAACGTTGAAGATTAATATAACGGATAATCCGCCAGATCGGAGACTACCAACGATTTACTATGACGGTTACTATTACTCCGTGAACGACACGGTATGGGACAAAACAACTTTCCTGCTTCTTAGCGTGCTGTTCCAGACGGCCGTTGGCAAGATTGAGAATGTCGGGATTCCGATCACCATCGCCAAGTAGAAACGATGTAAAACAAAATTATTCAAAACCTGTCGCTCAGCGGACGACGGAAGTGGAGCAGGAGGGCCAAATGCGCGCACAGAGATCGTTGAAGAAGCGCAAGATCGGCATCGCGACCCAGGTTTTCATCGGCCTCGGCCTCGGCCTTCTTGTCGGCGTCTTCTTCGGCGAGGATGCGGCTTTCCTAAAGATTGGCGGCGACGCCTTCATCGCGCTACTGCAGATCACGGTGATTCCCTACGTGATGGTTGCCCTGATCACTTCGCTCGGACGGCTAACCTTGGCAGACGCCAAAGCACTCGGTCTTCGCGGTGGGAGCATCCTGCTCGTGCTGTGGGCCGTGGGCTTGATCGTCGTCCTCTTGAGCCCGCTCGCCTTTCCCGACTGGCCATCCGCCTCGTTTTTCAGCGTCAGTGAAATCGAAGCCGCAAAACCGGTCGACTTTCTCAAGCTTTATATCCCGGCAAACGTTTTTTCCTCCTTATCCAATGCAGTCGTTCCGGCGATCGTCGTCTTCAGCATCCTGTTCGGCCTCGCTCTGATCAATGTGAAGAACAAGGAGAGGGTCCTGGATTTGTTGTCGACGGTTGGAGACGGCTTGATGGAGATCACCGGCTTCGTCGGCAAGATTGCACCCTATGGTGTGTTCGCGATCACCGCCAGCGCCGCCGGGACGATCGACATTGCCGATCTTGGCCGCCTGCAGGTCTACATCGCCGTATACGTGGCGATCGCGCTGATCCTGAGCCTTTGGCTGATCCCGGGATTGATCGCGATGCTGACGCCGCTCAAATTCGGCGCCATCCTTCACGCCTTTCGCGGGCCGCTCATCACGGCATTCGCCACCGGAAACGTGCTCATTGTCTTACCGCTTCTCGTTGCCGACAGTAAGGAGCTCATCGCCCGATCGGAGGGGAATAGCGCCGAAGCGGCGGAACTAGGGAGCTCATCGGTCGATATCCTGATTCCGGCGGCTTTTCCCTTCCCCTCACTCGGTCTCATCCTCGCACTGATGTTCGTTTTGTTTGGCGGGTGGTACGTCGGATCGACGGTCTCGGTCACCCAGTACCCCACCCTCTCTATCGCCGGCATCGCCAGCCTGTTTGGCGGCACAGTCCTGGCGCTGCCGTTCCTTTTCGATCTGCTTCGCCTGCCTTCCGATCTGTTCCAGGTGTTCATTACTGTCGACGTAATCGGCAGTCGCTTCGGCACCCTGCTCGCGGCAATGCATATCATTGCCATCGCCCTGATCGGGACCTACGCCATACGGGGGCGGTTAAGCTCCGCCTCGTGCCGCTACTCCGCTTTGCGACGATGTCGATTGCGCTCATGGCCGCCGCTTTGATCGGAATCCGTGAGTTCTACACTTACGTGTATGTGGAGCCGTATACGAAGAGCGAAATGCTCGCCAGTCTCCAACGTATCAAGAATCCGCAACCGCACACCGTCTACCGCGAACCACCCGAAGAAATTCTCCGTGAAAGTGGGCCTCCATTGAGCCTTGCCGGCATCAAGCAGCGCGGCGTCCTAAGGGCCTGCTACATGATGGACGATTATCCGTCGGCGTTCTTCAATCGGAACGGGGAGTTG
>CAZILJ010000529.1:0-9075 GCA_964539915.1 uncultured Acidobacteriaceae bacterium
GGATCCGGTCTTCGGTATCCAGATGGTCGGCGGTTCCGGTTCCATCGCGCATTCCTTTCAGCAGTACCGGGAGTTGGGCGCGAAGACGCGGGCCATGTTGGTTGCCGCCGCCGCGCAACAGTGGAAGGTGCCAGTCAACCAATGTCGTACCGAGTCCAGTGTCGTCCATGGGCCGGGTGGCCGATCGGCGCATTACGCTGATCTGGCAGACGCGGCGGCACACATGCCGGTGCCCGAAACAGTGCCGCTCAAGAATGCGGCTGACTTCCGATTGGTGGGCAAGAAAACTCGCCGGCTTGATAGCCGCCCCAAGTGCGACGGCTCGCTGAAATTTGGGCTCGATCTCGATCTGCCCGGCATGAAAGTTGCGCTGGTCGCGCATCCGCCGGTTTTCGGGGCGTCGCCCAAATCTGTTGACGACAGAACGGCTCGGGCCATTGCGGGAGTGATGGATGTATTTGAGATCCCCTTGGCCCGCAAGGGAGCCGGAGTAGCGGTGGTGGCTGACAAATTCTGGACAGCCAAGCAGGCGCGCGATCGGCTGCGAATCGATTGGAACGTCTCCGGCGTCGAGCGAGCTGACAGTTCCCAATTGCGGGAAAACTACAAGGAACTCGCGCGCACTTCGGGCAACGTTGCCGTAGCTCGGGGTGACGTCAAGGCGCTCGACGGCATCAACGCCACCGCCCGCATATTTGCCGAATACGAGTTCCCCTACCTCGCTCACAGCCCGATGGAGCCTCTGAACACCACCATCCAGTTTGACGGCGAGCGCGCAGAAGTGTGGGCGGGTTCTCAGTTCCAGACCGCGGATCAAATGGCAATCGCCGAGGTGCTGGCTCTCAGGCCCGAACAGATCACGTTCCACACGGAGATGGCGGGCGGAGGATTCGGAAGAAGGGCAGTGCCAGATTCTCACGTTCAGCGGGAGGCAGCCGCAATCGCAAAGCGTCTTCGCGGGATTCCTGTGAAGCTTATCTGGACCCGGGAAGACGACGTGCAAGGCGGCTATTACCGCCCGATGCACGCCCACCGCGTCGAGATTGGAATTGGCCCGGATGGAATGCCGTCGGCATGGCGTCACGTCGTCGTGGGTCAGTCCCTGCTGATGGGCACGCCCTTTTCCGCCTTCGGGGTGAAGAATGGTGTTGATGAAACTGCCGTCGAGGGTACCGCGAATACTCAATACGAAATTCCAAACTTCCATGTTTCAGCTCATCACCCAACCGTGAACGTTCCAGTACTGTGGTGGCGCTCTGTCGGGCATACGCACAATGCTTTTGTCATGGAGACGCTGATCGACGAGTTGGCCACCCAGGCAAAGATGGATCCCATCGCCTACCGCCGGAAACTTCTCAAGCCGGATGCCAGGAAACTACATGGCGCGCTTGACCTAATGGAAGAAAAGAGCGCGGCGTGGCGGAATCAGTTGCCGAAAGGCCACGCCGTCGGCATCGCGTGTCACGAAGCGTTCGAGACCAGTGTTGCCTGTGCCGTCGACGTCTCGATCGAAAACAAGCGGCCGAAGATCAACCGAGTGACGATTGCAGTTGACTGTGGGATAGCAGTGAATCCGCTGACGATTGAGAGTCAATTTCAGGCGGGCGTGAGCTTCGGGGTATCGCAGTTGATGGCGAAGGGCGCGATTACCCTGAAGGACGGCTATGTGGAGCAGAACAATTTCGACGGATATACTCCGCCATACATCGTCGACGCGCCGACTGCGGTGGACGTTCACATCGTGCCGAGCACGGAGAAACCGTCTGGATGCGGCGAGCCGCCTGTCCCGGTGATTTCTCCCGCCGTGGTTAACGCTCTGTCACAGCTTACAGGTAAAAGGTATCGCTCTTTGCCCTTGGTGACGATCTAGCAAGCTGCCCGAATTAGCCCCGGGGGCGACGCTGGTGCCAGAGCGGAAGGTCAGAACGTAATTCGAATTGCAAACTGCAGAACTCGAGGCATGTGTGCGCCAGTCGGATACAGGAAGTTCGGTGCGCCAGAAAATTATTCGCTCTGTTCCATTGAGTGTGGTTGAGACATTGCATGCCTCCGCCCGGAATTGGACCTGCACTGTTCGCTTGGCTTGAAGATCTTGTACACCGACGTATCGAAGTTGGTGCGATGAGGAATATTCAGACTGTTCCGGCGGTTCGATGGCTTGCTGGATCTGGTGAAGGGCAAAGCTGAATTCAGCGTGATTCCTGTGCCGAAGCCATAACTTTTGCATAAACTTCTGATATCGTTTTTCGAGTCTTGCCGGCAGGTTCACTATGAGATCGTCGATTCTGTTTCTGCTTTCGCTTTGCGCGCCCGTCGCGGCACAACAACCACAGGTGCCGGAGATTCAGTATCAGTCGGCACAAGACTTCATTAAGCTACCGCCAGACATGTATCTGGGTGAAGTGGCCGGAGTCGCCGTCAACTCGCAAAACCATGTGTTCGTGCTCTCACGCGGCAACTCCACGGGGCCTGCGTATGGAGCGAGCGCTGCTCAGTTACTGGAGTTCGCTGCCGACGGGAAATTCCTTCGCGAGATAGGTCGCAACCTCTACGCGTGGTCCTTTGCCCACTCGGTCAAGATCGACAAAGACGACAACATCTGGGTCGCAGACAAAGGCTCCGACATGGTCATCAAGTTCACGCCAGAGGGTCGCGTCGCCATGGTCTTCGGGCGCAAGCAGGAAGCATCCGACGAATCGACGGCACCGTTGAAGCACCTCAAGCCGCCGCTGCCGGCCGTTGAGGGCATGTTCCGCCAGGTGACCGACGTCGCCTGGGACTCGTCGGGCAACGCCTACATCAGCGATGGCTACATCAACTCCAGGGTCGCCAAGGTCGACAAGAAGGGCAACTGGGTAACATCCTGGGGAGAGCCCGGCAGCGAACCCGGCCAGTTCATGACTCCGCACAGCATCGCGGTCGACGCTGAGGATCGCATCTACGTTGCCGATCGTGGCAATCGCCGCATCCAGATCTTTGATGTTAAGGGAAAGTTTCTCCGGCAAATTACCATTGACGTCCCTTTCGATCCTGACGCAAAGCCGGCAATCGGCAACAAACCCACCTCGCCCATCACGGGTAACCAGGCCCAGGCTCCCGGGGCCCCCTGGGCGATCTGCATCACGCCGCCGCCACATCAGATACTTTACAGCTCAGATGGCTACCCCGGGCGGATCTACAAGCTCACTCTTGATGGCAAGGTCCTTGGTGTTCTGGGTGAGTCTGGCAAGCAACCCAAACAGTTCGGCTGGATCCATGAGATGGCATGCCCGTCAGAGAATGTGCTTTTTGTCGCGGAGTTGCTGAACTGGCGCGTACAGAAACTCATTCTGGAACCCAGCCACTGACGTGCACGAGACGGGTTCAGCGCAAGGGTTTTTCTTTACCGGTGTTCCGGTTCCTTGGGTGATCACGAGAATCTGGTTCGCCTTGCCGCCGGGAAACGCCTCTCGGTGCCCGCCGGACCACACTGTACTTCAATCCGCTGATAGCTCGTGTGGTTTGACACTCTACACATGCCCGCGCGGGTCATTCGGCGAGAGGAAGCTCGATCCTGTCTGAATCTCGCCGGAGACATAGCGGCTACCCACACAGACGTACACACCTGTCCCGATCGCCATCTCGATTCGCGGTCGTTCCGACGCACGGAATCAAAAGCGAGTTCTTTTTCGTGACGAAGTTCTTGGGCAGGCTCCGCCGTTTGTCCAGATGGTTCATCACAACTTCCGGCGATCCGTCCTTATCCAGATCTCCCAATCCAGATCTCCCACGGCGGAGCCGCGCGAAACCCACGGCTCGGTGATTCCGGCGCCGGCGCTCGCCGACCAGTCTTTGAACCGGCCTCCGCCGACATTCCAATATAGAAGCCTTGGTTGGCGATATCTGTAGTTCAACTCTGCCTTGTCGAGCTCTGGTACACATTCCATTGACCATCAGCAAATCTTCAGTCCGTCATTGTCGACATCCAGAAAATGGATCCTCCATCCTAGAAACTGCGTGTGTGCTCCCACTCCTCACCTCGTGCACTCGATCGGCGAACGTGATGTCGCCGTTCATGTGATAAAGATTCGGAACGTCGTCGCTGAAGTTTGTTTTGGCGATGTCAACCTAACCATCTTCATCGTAGTCAGCGACTGCAACTCCCATGCCGCCTGCTCCTCACCCGCGTGGTTGAGCGCAACCTCGGCGTAGATCCCCACCTCTTCGAACGTGCCATTTTTCAGGTTGTGATAGAGAAGGCTCGGTCGGAAGCCGCAACGAGGCAGAGATCGGGGTATCGGTCGTTGTCGAAATCGGAGGCGAGTGCCGCAAAAGCGTAGCATCGGGTCGCCTTCCCGATGCCAATCTTGGCTGAGACATCCGTGAAATGTCCGTTGCCGTCATCGTGGTTGAGGGTTTGTTGTTATTAAAAATGGTTGCTAGCTGCCAAACCTCGTGGGCACAGTTCTCCAGCGGTATTGAAGGCACGGTGACAGATCCCAGCGGAGCGGTCCTGCCGGGCGTTAGGGTCACCTTGAAAAACGAAGAAACTGGCTTCGCCCAGTCGCTGCAAACGCAGGACACCGGGTACTACCGGTTCACAACCCTTCCTGCGGCGGACTTCGCGCCGAGTGCCTCGAAGCGGGGATTCCAACTGCGGCGTCAGAACCGTGCAGCAACTCCCGGAGAAAGTTTCCGCACAACCGCGCGTCGGTAATAAAATATATGCTGAAGATATTGCTTAGGAGTTTTCGTTTGACTCCCGGTAGGGGACTGGTGCACCGTGCAAGATGGCGAAGTAACGATTCCGGGTCGGCAGGGTAGCAATGTGAACGACAGAATAGATCTCGATATAGATAAAGAGCTCGACAACGCAGCAAAGGGTGTTTCGCGCCGTAACTTCATCAAAGGCGTCATCTGTGGAGGCGCGGCCGTCTCTTCAGCCGGCTACCTCTTTCGGGCCTCCAATCTCCTTGGACAGTACGGCGACGCCGGTGACCGCCTCATCACCATCAACGTGAACGGCCAGCAGCGTCGCGTCGATGCCATGAAGCAGGAGACTCTCGCCTGGACCCTGCGGTACAAACTCGGTCTCACCGGAACCAAACTTGGCTGTGACCGCGCCGAGTGTGGCGCTTGCACTGTATTGATTGACGACGTTCCCCATTACTCCTGTTCCGTGCTCACCCATACTGTCCGCAATAGGAAAGTAGTATCGATCGAGGGTCTTGCAGCCGCGGACGGTACCTTACATCCGGTGCAACAGGGCGTGATCGACGAACAGGGCTTTCAATGCGCCTTCTGCATGTCAGGTTTCATTATGTCAACGGTCGGATTCCTGAAAACGAATCCCAATCCCACGCGGACTGAACTTGCGCATGGCATCTCTGGAAATCTGTGCCGCTGCCAGGATTACGACAAGATCCTTACGGCCATGATGCGCGGTGCTGAGAACTTGAGGAAGGGGAAAGTCCATGCCTAACGAGTGGAAACCCAATCAACAGAAATTCGGCGCGCAGTACAAAGTTCTGGGCAAAGACTACACCACGCCGGATCTCTACGCGAAGGTCACCGGGAAGTCAAAATACGCGGAAGATTTTCGCGCTGAAGGCATGCTGTTTTGCAAGTTGCTGCTGAGCCCTGTCCCGCACGGCCGCGTGCAGCGTCTGGACTTGAGCAAGGCGCTGGCCATGCCTGGAGTGAAAGCGATCCTCACGCAAGACGACCTGCCCGCCCCGGCGGATAGCGTTACGGACTTGGGAGTCACAATCAAAGCCAACAAGCAGGGCGAAAAAGCCCTGACGATGCAGCCTCTGTATCAGGGAGAGCCTATTCTCGCGGTCGCGGCGGTGGATGAACTCACGGCCGCCGAAGCAATCGAAAAAATAGAAATCGAGTTCGAGCATTTGCCCTTCGCGATCGATCCGCTTGACACCCTCCGGCCCGGTGGACCAAATCCGCGGGTCGAAGGCAATGTGTGGATAAAGGAGCAGGCTCCGCCTGCAAAACCGGGCGAGAAGCCACCTGGCCCTCCTCCCCCGCACGTTGGCGAACTCAAGTGGACCACTGCTGATTTTGCCGAGTTGAAGCAAGGTCGTCTCCCCATGGGCAAACCCCAAGATGAGTGGAGTTACGGCGACATCGAAGCGGGTTTCAAGGATGCCGCTTTTGTTCTCGACGAGACTTTCACGACGCCGGACACCAGCCACGAGACGCTCGAACCGCGCACCGCGCTTGCCTATTGGCAGAACGGCAAGGTTTTTGTCCACATGGGGACGCAGAGCACGGTGCAAACGCTGGCCGGCCTCGGACGCTGGCTGAACATGGATCCGAGCCAGATCGTTCTCATCAGCGAGTACACCGGCGGTGGCTTCGGCAGCAAAGCGACGGGCTACGTCTTTGCGATTATTCCGGCGTTGCTGTCGAAGAAAGCAAACGCTCCGGTGATGATGCGCATCAGCCGCGAAGAAGAACTCTTCATCGGGCGCGCTCGCCCCGGATTCCAGGGACGGATGAAAGTCGGATTTGCCAAAGACGGCCGCATCGTCGCAGTGGATATGTACGCCATCTGCAACAACGGTCCCTACGACGCCGTCGGCGATACGGGTGCCTCCGGGATGATCGTTTCGCTTCTGTATCAACCGCTGGCAATGCGCTGGCGCGGTGTTACAGTGCTCACCAACACTCCGCCGCGGGGTCCGCAAAGTGCGCCCGGAGGAATGCAGGGCATCATCATGATGGAACCGGTCCTCGCCAAGGCAGCGCGGCGGCTCTCGCTCGATCAAGTCGATATTCGTCGGATCAATTGTCCCGAAGGGAAGGCGCCTTGGGGCCCCCCACGGGACGGCAAGCGGTCGCATTCGACCAGCGCGTTCCTGAAAGAGGCGTTCGATCGCGGCGCGGAGCAGTTCCAGTGGAAAGAGCGCATCGCGCGCCCCAAACGAAGTGGCACCAAAGTCCGCGGAGTCGGGGTCTCAACCAGCGGCTTCTTTGCGGGATCTACGGGATACGACGGACTATTTCTCGTCAAGCCCGATGGCCGCATTGCGATTCAGTCCGGCATCGGCAATTTAGGAACCGAATCCATCAGCGACGTGCATCGTGTGGTCGCCGAAGTCCTCGGCGTGCCCTGGGAGAAATGCGATGTGACATGGGGGAATACGTCGAAGAATCTTCCGTGGACTTGCGTTTCCGGTGGCAGCCAGACCACGCACGCCATGACCCGAGCAGCACACGCCGCTGCCATGGACGGAAAAAAGAAGCTGCAGGAAGTCGCTGCCAAGACCTACGGTGGCACGCCAGAGCAATATGAAGTCGCGAACGAGCGGGTATTCCGCAAAGGCGGTGGCAAGAGCATGACCCTCGGACAAGCCGCGCAGCGAGCCATTCAACTGGGTGGCGCCTACGATGGCCATGAGGCGCCCGAAGACGTCAACAAGTACACCAAGGCGTCAATCGCGGCCCTCGCAGGACAAGGACTGGTGGCAGCGGCAAAAGACAAGTATCCCCACGACGGACAGACCTTTTCCTATGTCGCAAGCTTCGCCGAGGTGGAAGTCGATCTCGAAACCGGAAAATACTACATCACCGATTTCTTAGCGGTCGCCGATGTTGGAACCGTGATCCATCCGAAAGCGCTTGGCGGCCAAGTGCTTGGAAGGTCGATTCTCGGAATCGGGCATGCCCTGGGGCAGAAGTGGGTTTTTGACCCTCAGTACGGCCACATGATGTCGAGGCGCTTCCATCACACCAAGCCTCCCTCGATTCTCGACACTCCGGTCAACATGCAGTGGGCTGCTCTTGACATTCCCGATCCGGAAACGCCGGTGGGTGCGCGCGGCATCGGCGAGCCTCCCGTGGGCGGCGGGTGCGGTGCAATTTTGAACGCTCTTTCGGACGCTCTCGGCGACGAAATCTACCGCCGTGCGCCCGTGAACCTTGACACGATCCTGACATCGCTCGAAGCCGGGCGCCCCATGCAGGATCCATTAACCGCGTTTATCTAGTGAGTACTGAATGCAGGGTGTTGAACCGAACGCGCTGAAACGGAGAGCAACATGGCGGTAATCCGGGATGTCATGCCGGCCTTTCAATTGTTCCAACCGACCTCGGTCCGGGACGCGCAGAAACTGCTCGAGCAACACGGAAGCGATGCGTGGGTGATCGCAGGCGGTCTGGACAGTTTCGATTGGCTCAAAGATCGGATCAAAAAGCCGAAGGCGCTCGTTGATCTGAGCGGTATCGAAGAACTTCGTGGCGTCCGGTCCACGCCGGAAGGAATCGAAATCGGCGCGATGACGACGCTGACCGAAGTCGTGCTCGACCCGGTTATCAAGGAAAAGTACAGCCTCCTTGCAGAGGCCGCTGGAGTCGTGGCTTCGCCCCAGATTCGGAACCAAGGCACGCTCGGTGGCAATGTTTCGCAGGACGCCCGCTGCTGGTACTACCGAGCGGGTTGGCCTTGCTATCGCGCCGGTGGCAACATCTGCTACGCCGATACGCCGGTGGGCCGCAATCGCGAACACGCAATTCTGCATGCCGAGCGTTGTGTCGCTGTGAATCCTTCCGACACGGCTCCCGCCCTGATCGCGCTCGACGCCAAATTTGTAGTGCAGACTCCCCGAGGCGAGCAAGAGATACCAGCGGAGGATTACTTTGTCGGGCCCGATCTTGACATCACACACATGAATATTCTCAAGCCCGAATATCTGCTCACCCGAATTCGAATTCCTGCCACTTGGGCCGGAGCGAGGTTCTATTTCGAAAAAGTGCGAGACCGCAATGTATGGGACTTTCCCTTGATGAACGTGGCCTCGGCGATGAAAGTATCAGGCGATTCCATTCAGGACATCCGTATTGCCGTAAATGCAGTCGCCGCGAGGCCGCTGCGATTGAAAGCGGTGGAAGACTCAGTCCGCGGCAAGCTGCGCAACCAGTCGACCGGCGAAGCGGCCGGCAAGCTTGCGATTCAGGGAGCGATCCCCCTGCAGTTCAACGCCTACAAGATTCCTTTGATGCGCAATCTCGTGAAGCGAGCCATCGGCGGGGTTCAGGAGGCCACATGGGCATCATAGAGTTCGCCACCAGCCCGTGGGG
>CAZILJ010000530.1:0-4519 GCA_964539915.1 uncultured Acidobacteriaceae bacterium
AGAAAGAACTGGCGTGGTGGGAAGTCGAACTGGAAAAGCAAGGACGGCTGGTCGAGGCGCAGCGCATTCACCAACGCACGATGTTTGATCTGGAAATGATCAAGGCCATGGGCTTCTGTCACGGCATCGAGAATTACTCGCGGCACTTTACCGGACGGCTGCCGGGCGAGCCTCCGCCCACGTTGCTGGATTATTTCCCGCGTGATTTTCTGATGTTTATCGACGAGTCGCACCAGACCGTGCCGCAGTTGCGCGGAATGTATGCGGGCGACCGTTCGCGGAAGGAAACGCTGGTTGAGTACGGCTTTCGCATGCCCTCCGCCCTGGATAACCGCCCGCTCACGTTTGAGGAATTTGAGCACCGCACCAATCAACTGGTGTATGTTTCGGCAACGCCGGGGCCGTATGAGTTAACCAAGTCGGCGGGCGTGGTGGTCGAGCAAATCATCCGGCCGACCGGCCTGATCGACCCGGAAGTTGAAGTACGTCCGGTAAAGGGACAGATCGACGATCTGTTGCATGAGATTCGCGCCCGCGTGCAACTCGGGCAGCGGGTCCTGGTGACCACCCTGACCAAACGCATGTCCGAGGATCTTGCCGAGTACTACGCCGAGGTCGGCGTGAAGTGCCGCTACATGCATTCGGAGATTGAAACGCTGGAGCGGGTAAAGATCTTGCGCGACCTGCGCAAAGGCGAATTTGACGTACTGATCGGCATCAATCTGCTGCGCGAAGGCTTAGATCTGCCCGAAGTATCCCTGGTCGCGATTCTGGATGCGGATAAGGAAGGCTTTCTGCGATCCGTAGGGTCTTTGATTCAGACGATTGGCCGGTGCGCTCGGCATTTGAACGGGCGCGCGATTCTTTATGCGGATCGCATGACCGATTCCATGAAACGCGCCATCGACGAGACTCTGCGCAGACGCGCCATCCAGACTGCATACAACGATGAACATGGCATCACGCCGGAGTCGATCGTGCGTCCCCTGGACATGACGCTGGCGGGCATCGTGGCCGCGGACTATGCCGACCTCACCGCAGGCGAGGGCGAGGGTCTGCCCGAGTTTAGGACCCAGGAAGAAGTGGACGCGTACATCGCCAAGCTGGAAAGCGACATGCGCGAAGCGGCCAGGAAATTCGAGTTCGAAAAAGCGGCGAAACTAAGGGACACGATCAAGGAACTGCGGACGAAGGAGTTCCTGTTCGCCTAGACACGATTTTCGTGTGACACGGACTTCGTTTTATACCTATTTCGTGCCTTCCAAAAATCAACTTTGTAATGTCACTGTGACCCTTGGGGAAGTAGTGGCCCAGTGGGCTCGTATCGAGGCAGCTCGCCAAGATACCGGTGTGTCACGGCGATTGGGAGAACTGCTGAAGGAACGCATGTCGTCCCAGGGCGGTTATGAGCGCGCGATGCGGCGGGCGCTCGGGCGCGCAAACCCTTTCTTCGGAGTACTGGCCGCTGCCTGACTCGCGAGGAGGCCCATGACCGCGGCCGTCTTCGTTGACTCTCACGTGTTTCTTTACGCCATGGACGAAGGTGACAAGAGCAAGCAAGAGGGAGCGCGGAACTGGCGTTCAGCGCTGTGGACGAGCCGCTTGGGGCGGTTGAGCTTTCAGGTGCTTGGGGAGTTTCAGGTCAACGCAATGCGGCTGCGGCCCTCGGCCCGTGATGTGGCGCGCGCTGAGATCGTCGATCTGCTGGCGTGGAATCCGGTGGTGGCCGACGCGGCTCTATCGCAGCGTGGATGTGAGCTTCAAGATCGCTGTCGGCTCTCTTACCGGGACTCACCGATTCTCGCGGCCGCGAAGGTGGCATCGTGTGGATACCTGCTGACCGAGGACTTCGAGGCCGGCCAGAACCTGGACGGAGTCGAGGTGGTGAATCCATTTCAGCGCGGGCCTGACGATATTCTATAAACCTGCATTCTGACGGCGCCACAACCTTCCGTAATTCTTCAAATGCGTAGTCTATCGTCCGTATGCCGCGCTGGCCGCTAGCGGTTTGCGGTGGAAAGTGTAACCGTCGTAGGTTTCTGGACGGAAATTCAGGTTTGGAGCGCTGAGTTTTTCCGTCTGGCTCAGAAAGAGGTATCCGCCGGGCTCCAGGTAAAGATGCAGTCGCTCCAGCAGTGCAGTGCGCTGGGCACGTGACAAATGCGGCAACACGTCCATGCAGAAGATGCAGTCGAAGCGTCCAATGTAGACAGGCTTCGTCAGGTTCATGACGTTGAACGTGATCATGCTGCGCAGGCGCGGTTTCACCAGCAGGTGCGCGGCGCTGCTCGAACCGTTGGTTGCGTTGGCTGAGCCATTGCCCGATCCGTTGGTTCCCGGAGTTTGGTATCCAGCGGATGAGGCGTTCTGCCCACCGCTGGAACTTCCGATTTTCGTGAAACTCGCACGAATGGCCGCTGGAGGCAAGCCGGTCAACGCCGAGTGCGGATACAGTCCGCGCTCAGCGACTTTGATGGCGGACGGCAACAGATCGCTGCCGACGATGTGGATCGACCAATCCTTCATTCCTTGCCCCGGAGAAGGAAGGCAATTCTCCGCGATGCCACCGTTTTTTGCGGCGCTCTTTTCTTTCGTTTCCCGGGTGCCGTTTCCGTTGCTTGAAACGGTGCTCGCGCTGTTACTGGTTCCGTTTCCACCGGCCATCGAATCGGACAGTGCCATGGCAATCGAATACGCTTCTTCACCGGTTGAGCAACCCGCACTCCAAATGCGAAGGGTTCCAAAACTGTCATCCGACTTTCGGGCGTGCATTTGCGGAATCACATGGCGCGCCAAAGCGTTCATCGCGCCGGGATGACGGAAGAAACCAGTCTTCCCATTGAGCACGCCGTCGAGAAAGGCGGGCAGGGTGGACGGGTCCAGATCAGCGGCGCGGAGGCGTCCCAGTAGAGCAGCGGGAGACTCCAGTTCTTGACTCTCGAGATAGTCGGCCACGTGTGCCGCTAAAGCGCTGTTGGGGCAGTCAAGCAAAATCCCGGTTTGGCGCTCGACCAGCAGGCGCAGTTGAGAGAGTTCGTGCTCAAGGATCGGAACGCCCGCCATTAATCTATGCATATTTCCTTCCCCCAGAGGGAGTGCCCACGTTCCATCGCCGAGATACAGGAGATCGGCGTTGTGCTAGGGGAGAGTGACTTTCTCATACCTAGGCGCCAGCGGCTGTGGCCGCATACGACTTACCTGAGTCTTGCTCAGCCTGCTGTGCGACTACGTTCATTTCTTTCTCCAAAGATGAGAACCGCTGCATGATCTCGTGGATCCGGAGCGTCATGTTCCGAATGGTCTCGATCTGAGCGCGGGTCTGGGCGGAAAGACTCCCGGGCTCCAGCAGGAGCAGATCCGAATTTCCCAGCACTGTTGTAAGTGCGTTGTTGAGATTGTGACGCATTTCCACCATGTAACGACCCAGGGTCGCCTGTCGTTCAAGTACGGCACAGGAGAACTCCGCGGCGCGGGCCCGCGATTCCGCTCGCGAACGATGCACTGCCTCGCTCGCGGCCAACACCAGAATCTCGAGCCATTGTTCGCTTCGCCGCAGGATGGAAGTTCGGGGCCAACGCTCGCGCACCAATTCCGCCGTCGGGCCGTCCTGGCACACACAGAAAATTGGTTGCCCGGTCGAATGCAACGGCTCCAGAACCACCGAGAGCAACTGACGCCGCAGTTCCCCGACAATGGCAACGTCAAATACGTCCACCGCGAAATGCGGCCACAAGTCGCCACTCAGGATTGTAAAAGCCGGAGGGGTCCGCTCCATCTGCCAACGCGCAGTGATGCGTCTCGAAAAATCGACTTCATCGGAGATGATCAGCACGGTCGGCGGTTCCACTGGCTCGGTCCTCTTTAGTCTTCCGCCTGCGATTCTGGCTTGCTCTCGCAGCAGGTCACGTCAGTGCAATGGTTTAGTTCTTTTTGTCGAACTCAGACGCAGAGTCCGGATCCCACGCCGACGTTCCGGAGACCTCAAACTCGGCGGCTTCGGAACTCGTATGAACCGGGTCCGCCTTCGATGTGGGGCCTGAGACTGTCGAGACCGCGTCGTGGGCCGATGACTTCGACGCACCGGCAGCTGCCGCCGCCGCAACGCTCGCGTCCTTGGGTGAACCTGCCGCTCTTAGGGAGGGTTTCGCAGTTGCAGCCTTCAGTTTGGCTTCAGGCTCTGCCGCTTTCCCGCGGCCCAGAGCTTGCTCCACAGAAGCCTTCAGATCGACCAGCATGCGCAACGGCGATCCGGAAGAATACTCTGCCTGAAACATCACCTTCCACGACTGGCAGATCATGCGCAAGCGAATAATGGGCTCCTGAGCGGAAAACTGAGCGCGCCTGCAGTCGATGGTTTCGACTCCCTTGTCTTCCAGTTCGGTCAGCCCGTCGAGAATGGAGTTGAGGTCGCCAAGCATCAGGCGGAAAAAGCACCGCCGCATCAGATATCCAAACCGCGTGAATCCAACCAGGGCGACCGGCAAGTAGAAAAGGTCCCCGGCCAGACCCTTAGCCTTGC
>CAZILJ010000531.1:0-4771 GCA_964539915.1 uncultured Acidobacteriaceae bacterium
CTAGAACCCATCTCATAAATTCGCTCTGGCATCGGGAACGAATCGTCGTGAATGGCTAGGCATCTAGCTTGCGGACGTTCGTGCAGCGGCGCGGCTGAGCTTTGCTGGCCAAAGCATCGCATCACACTATTTCTGGTGAACGCTACGCTTCATCACGAGCAGTCTACGATTCGTCCCAAGCGCGTTTTCACCTCTCCACGAGGCACGATACCGTGAGAGAGTTCAGCCACGCGAGTGATCTATGAGCAATATAGCTATCACTGTAAATGGGAAGTCATGCCTAGTCGATGTTGCACCTGACACACCACTGCTGTGGGTGTTGCGCGACACCCTCGGTCTCACTGGTACCAAGTATGGTTGCGGAATGGGATTATGCGGTGCGTGCACGGTGCACCTGGACGGCGCTGCACAGCGATCGTGCCAAACACCGGTTAATTCAGTAGGAACGAAGAAAATCACCACGGTCGAAGGTCTCTCGCCGGATCGCAGCCATCCGGTCCAACGGGCCTGGATTGCCGAGCAGGTTCCACAATGCGGCTATTGCCAGTCGGGACAAATCATGCAGGCTGCGGCTTTTTTGGCAACAACTCCCCATCCAACCCGCGAGCAAATCGACGAAGCCATGAGTGGCAACATCTGCCGCTGCGCCACTTACCAGAGGATTCGCCGCGGTATCGAACGCGCCGCCAGTGAGAAAGCCTAATGACGGCTCGACGACAAGTCAGCCGGCGTGATTTTCTGAGGACGAGCGCTCAGACTGCCGGAGCACTTGTTCTCGGCTTCTATTTACCTGCAGGCGTGAAAGCTCACCAATTGGCGTCGGGTGGACGAGTTAAGGTCTTCAAACCTAACGCATGGCTGAGAATTACGACGGACAATCAGATTACGGTGCTGGTAGAAAAGCCGGAGCTTGGGCAAGGCTCGCGCACTTACACACCCATGATGATCGCTGAGGAATTACAGGTGGATTGGTCCGCGATTCGTGTGGAGCAGGCACCCACGATTCCGGCGATTTATCAGGGATTGCGAACTGGTGGCAGTGGAGGCGTGGCAAGCGCGTTCACTCCAATGCGCAAAGTCGGAGCCCAGGCCCGCGAGATGCTGCTGATGGCTGCGGCCCAGCAATGGCAAGCACAGAGGCGGGACTGCCGAGCGGAGAACGGCACTGTAGTGCATAGTCCCACGAATCGCCGTTTGAGTTACGGTGAACTGGTGGATGCGGCCTCCAAGCTCCCGCGAATAAATCCAGACGAACTAACTTTGAAGCAGCCGAAAGATTTCCGCTTCATCGGCCAGCCCATTCCGCGCACTGACGTGCCCAGCAAGGTGGACGGCAGTGCTGTATTCGGCATCGATGTGCGGGTTCCCGGCATGCTCTTCGCCGTGATCGCGCGCTGCCCGTTCTTCGATGGCAAGCTGCAGAGCTTCGACGCAGATAAGGCCAAGGCTGCGCCGGGAGTTCGCGCCATTTTCCCGGTGCCACCGCTGCCGCGTCACATCAACACGGCCGGCGGTGTCGCGGTCGTGGCAGATTCAATATGGGCTGCTATCCAGGCGCGCAAGCTACTTGTACTGAGATGGGACAAGGGCCCGGGGGCAAACGAAAGCACGGAAAGCCTGCGCAAGTTAGTCGAGCGGCAAGCATCTGGCCCGCCAACTTTTATTGCCATCGACCGCGGTGACGCCTTCGAAGTTTTGGCGGGTTCAGTCCAAAAACTTGAAGCCGCCTACGAGTCGCCATTTCAAGCGCATGCCACGATGGAGCCTATGAATACGACCGTCCACGTGCGAGATAACGAGATCGAGGTGTGGTCGCCCACGCAATTTGCCGACGAAGTGCAAGACGAGATCGCTAAGCTTTCCGGCCTTCCGTTAGACAATGTGATCGTGCACATGACGCTCTCGGGAGGATCTTTCGGGCGGCGCTATCAGTGGGATTATGCTGCGGAAGCGTGGCAGGTCGCCAAGGAAATGAAACAGCCGGTGCAACTGCTGTGGACCCGGGAAGACGACATGCAGCATGACTTCTACCGGCCGTACAACTACCAGCGTATGCGCGGCTGCCTCGACGATCGGGGCAATGTCGCGGCATGGTCCGCACGCGTGGTCACGACTCCCATTGCCGGGTCGAACCTCTACAGCGGGTTTACCGAGTCACCAGAGACATTGAAAGACCCGGCCACAGTTGCGGCACTGGAATGGTACGGCGCTGACGTTGCTCCGTATTCGATACCAAACTTTCGCCTAGATTATGCTCCCGCCGATTCCGTCGTGCCGCGTTCGTGGTGGCGGTCTGTGGCATCGTCCTATACCCCATTCGCCAAAGAATGCTTCTTGGATGAGTTGGCTCACGCCAGCGGCCGTGACCCGCTTCAGTTTCGAATGGATCTGCTGACGGATAAATCACCTGAGACGGTGCGACTTCGGGCGGTCCTGCAGTTGGCCGCTGAACACGCGGGCTGGAGTGAGCCCCTGCCGAAAGGCCGGGGGCGCGGCCTCGCTTGTCGAGTGGGAGGCACTTGCAGTGCCCAGGTTGCTGAAGTCTCGGTGGAGAATGATGGTACGGTCCAGGTTCTTCGGGTGGTGAGCGCGGTCGATTGTGGCATCGCTGTAAATCCTGACGGCGTGCGGGCGATGACCGAAGGGGCCATCAATTTTGCGCTTACAGCCGTGCTGACCGGCGAGATCACGATTAAAGGCGGGGCCGTGGAGCAGAGCAATTTCCACGACTATCAAGTGCTGCGCATCAATCAAGCGCCTGAGATCGAAGTTCACATTGTACCCAGCAGTGAAGACCCGAGCGGTGTGGGCGAAATGGGCGCAATGCTTCTGCCTCCCGCGTTGGCCAATGCCGTTTTCGCCGCCACAGGAGTGCGGGTGCGGCGTTTGCCAATCGACCCCCAACTTCTGAAACGTTCGAAGTCGTGAGTGTGATATGACCGCCCAACTTGAAATAGACCGGCGCGAATTTTTAAAGACAACCGCAAAGAGTAGTGCAGCCTTGGTTCTTGGCTTCTATTTGCCTGTACGTGCGTCTGCGCAGGACGTTTCTGATGACCGAGCCTTCCGGCCTAACGCCTGGATACGCATCACTTCCGACAACCAAATCACTGTGCTTACGGAAATACCGGAAATGGGCCAAGGTCCGCGAACCGTGGACACGATGATGCTCGCGGATGAAATAGAGGCCGACTGGTCCACCATCCGCGTGGAACAGGCGCCTGTGATTCCTGAGACCTACAAGAATCTGAAGACCGGCGGCAGCGGTGGCACAGGGACGGCATGGGAATACATGCGCAAGGTTGGGGCGCAAGCGCGCGAGATGCTTCTCATTGCGGCGGCCCTGCGGTGGGGAGTTGATAAGAAGGACTGCCGCGCCGAGAATAGTACGGTGGTGCACAGTTCGAGCGGACGCCGTGTTACGTATGGCGAATTGGTCGAAACAGCGGCAAAGCTCCCGGAGATCAAAGCGGATGGCATAGCTCTGAAACCGTCTCGCGACTTCCGATTCATTGGTAAACCGATTCCTCGCGTTGATGTACCGAGTAAAGTCGATGGCAGTGCGGGGTTTGGCATTGATGTCCGAGTAACTGGAATGCTTTTTGCTGTCATTGCGCGCTGTCCGCATTTTGGTGGAAAGTTACAGAGTTTTGACGCGACCGCGGCCAAAGCGGTCCCAGGTGTTCGTGCCATTTTTCCCGTTGCGCCGCTTGGCTCCCTTCCCAAGCTCGATCGCAACCTTAATACTGCGGGCGGCATCGCCGTGGTAGCAAACTCAACGTGGTCGGCGCTGCAGGGCCGTCGGGCTTTGAAGATCTCCTGGGACAAAGGGCCAAACGGATCTGAAACTACCGGTGCTCTGAGTCGGCAACTCAAGGAGCAAGCCGCGGCCCCGCCGAGTTTCGTCGCCGTAAATCAGGGTGACACGGTAAAGGCACTTCAAGAAAGCGTTAAGAAAATCGAGGCCTCCTACGAACTGCCATTTCAGGCCCACGCCACCATGGAACCCATGAACACCACCATGCACGTGCGTGAGGATGCCATCGAAGTCTGGTGTCCTACTCAGATTGGCGCCGGCGTGCAAGAAGAAATTGCTCTGCTGTCGGAGCTTACTGCTAAGCAAGTGACTGTTCACATGACGCTCTGTGGTGGATCGTTTGGCCGGCGTTATCAATGGGATTTTCCAGCGGAAGCGTGGCAGGTTGCCAAGGAAGTGAAACAACCTGTGCAACTGCTTTGGACGCGCGAAGACGACATGCAGCACGATTTCTATCGCCAGTATTCCTACCATCGCATGGCCGGTGGCTTAGATGAGCAGAACAACATCGTCGCCTGGTCCCACCGCGTTGTGTCTACGCCCATTCGCGCGGTCTTCGACTCGCCTGAAAAACTGAAAGATCCGAAACACGTCGCATCGCAAGAGCTGGGCGGCGCCGACGTTCTCGCTTACTCTGCCTCGAATTTTTACCTGGACTATGCTCCCGTACATTCCGCCGTCCCTCGGGCCTGGTGGAGGTCCGTGGAACATTCATTCAATGGCTTTGCTGCAGAGTGCTTTGTTGACGAACTGGCGCACGCCGCCGGGCGCGACCCGTATGAGTTTCGAATGAACTTATTGCGTGAAGACCGTAAGCTGCGCTGGGTGATGTGGGATGATCCACCTTTGGAGACTCGAAGGTTTCGAGCAGTATTGCAACTGGCAGCAGAAAAGTCTGGCTGGGGGAGTCCCCTTCCAGCCGGGCACGGACGCGGCATTGCGTGCTATTGCTCT